>JAEEGW010000315.1 GCA_016280525.1 Clostridiales bacterium | reverse complement strand
GCTGAGGAGATAACCTCAAACGGCAGAAACACGTATCAGATAATGCTCGCAAAAAACGAGACAGAGGGCTGTCATCTCCTCATAGCTTCCGATAAGGATATGAGCGGGCTTACGCTATCCGTTTCAAAATTCAAAAATGCGGACGGCAAAAAGCTTGACAAAGAAGTCTGCTACGGCTGGTATTTTGAAGACGTTGACGGAAAGACCGTGGTCGACCCGATTCCGGTGCTCGAACACGAATTCGATCTTACGGCGAACAAAAGCCGGATGTTCATAATAAAAGTCAAATCAAAAGACACCTCGCCCGCGGGACTGTATACCGCTACAGTCAAGCTCAAAGACAGCGAGGGCAACGTGATAAAGCAGGCGAACGTCTACGCGTACGTCTGGGATTTCACTCTTCCCGTCGCGTCCTACTGCAAGACACTGACCGATTTGAACGAATGGGCGGTCATCGTCGGTGCCAACAGGGAAAGTACCACGACGGACGGCCTTGAAGACGACCTCTATTCACTGTATTACGAATACCTGCTTGACAATAAGGTGAACTGCTATACTCTGCCCTATGCAAAGCGTGGACAGTTATGGGATAACCGCGTGGATCAGTATATGGACGACCCGCGCTGCACGGCTTTCACGCTTTTCTGGAAAATAGCCTGCAATAACGACGCGGATATACCCGCGTACGTTGAGGCGGCGTACAACCGTATCTCGCAGAATCCCGAAAGATTTGAAAAAGCGTATTTCTATCCGGATAAATGCGACGAGCCGCTGTCAACGGCAGCACTGAATCTTATAAAAAAATACAACGCCGAATTCAAGAAATATTTCGGCGACCGGACAAAGCTTATAATTCCGATACACTACAACACGAACGTCAATTCAAGTCAAGACTATTTCAAATATCTTGAAAACGACGTGAACGTATGGTGCCCGAAAACGTATTTCTTCAACACAAACGCGGACAAAGCGGCTTATTCCAAACTGTATAACACGTATTATGGCAAGACTATGGAAAGGAAATACGGCGTATTCATTGACAGGATGGCGGAACAGAAAGCCGGAGGCGACGAGGTCTGGTGGTACGTGACGCGCTTCCCGCACAACCCCGAGATAACGTTTTCCATAAACGACGAATCCGTAAAGCACAGGATCCTTTTCTGGCAGTCAAAGCTGTACGATATTGACGGCGTGCTTTACTATATGTGCAACGACTGGGAAAACGCAAAGGCGTGGACTAAAAAGTACGAGCACGCGGTAAACGGCACGGTAGTCGACACTTACGGCAACGGCGTGCTGATATATCCCGGCGGCGCCCTGCAGGAATACATAGACAAATACGGCAGCGACGGTTTTCCCGGACCTATCGGCTCGCTCCGTCTTGAATCCATCCGCGACGGCGTTGAGGATTACGACTATTTCACACTGCTCGATCAGAAATACGGCGAAGGAACGTCCGATCTTATGATAAAACAGGTCACGACGGCTCTCGGCGATTACTCGACTGACACAGAACTGTTCGCACGGGTGCGCGAAACCGTGGGCAACCTGCTTGCCGGAGCGCCCGAATACACCTGGTCAAACGACAGAAAAACGGTCACCGCGTCCCGCCTTGCAAAGCTTGACCCCGAAGAAAAAGTGACGGAAACGGTAACGGCCACAGCTGAAATACTCGCTGAACCGACGTACACGGAACGCGGCGAGGTAAAATACACGTGCGCGGCGTTTGAAGACGGCTTGTTCGCGATACAGACAATAACGGAGCAGATCAACATTTTAGGCGATATAAACGGCGACGGCAAAGTCAACAACAAAGACGTAACGATCCTGTTCAGAGGTTACAACGACCCGCAGAATACGCCGTACGACCCGGTTACCGCGGACTGCGACGGCGACGGCGAAACGAACAACAAAGACGTTGTGACGCTGTTCAAATACCTGTCCGGTGCCGACGTACAGCTTCAGTACCGCAGATAACAATACAAAAAAGGAACCGAAAAATGAAAAAGCTGTTATCCGTAATTCTTTCGGCGATAATGATCGTATCGGTCATTTGCTCCTCTCAGATCATATCCGTTTCCGCAGCCGGCGCGGGTATGGCGGGAGACGTGAATACAGATAAGAAAGTAAATAATAAAGACGTTACCGTTCTGTTCAGATACGTAAGCGGCGCGGCGCAGGACGCTTTTGACGAGACAGCCGCGGACTGCGACGGCGACGGCACCGTTGACAACAAAGACGTCGTAGATCTGTTCAGATATCTGTCCGGCTTTGACGTAACGCTTTATTACGGCAAAAAGCCTACGTCGCCGAAAGAACCCGGCTACGTCATCCCCGACGAGGATCTGCACGGCATGAACACGTCCGCAAGACCGCTGTCCGACGACGGCAACGGAGCCGCGATACTAACGCGCCTCAAACAGGATAAAACAATACGCAACAACACCGCGTCGGTGGACGATATGCTGACAAGGATAAAATTCGCGGAAGATATCACTTATCTTTCCGGCTTCGGTCTTAATATCTCGGATTACATCTGTCAGAATGATTTCAGCGATATAAAAGATCACACGAGCAGAATGAAATATTCCGAGATAGCGGTGCATCAGGGCTTCATGCTTATCCCGGCGGATAAGAAATTCGATCCCAACGGCGAGATCACGTACGGCGAAGTGCTCCGCGGTCTGCTTTACGCTCTGGGTTACAGAGAATACGCGGACGAATACGGCGTGGCAAAGCTTGCGGCGGAGGTCGGCGTCAGCAACTATATAGATCTGTCAAAGAAAAACTCGGAAACTCTGACGTACGCGGAATACGCGCAGGTCGTATCGAACGCCCTGCAGCTCAAGCTCGTTCTCTGCGTTGAAAAAGACGGCGAATACAGCATAGTATCGCGCGGGAACAACTACAGTCTCAAAACCACGTATCTGAACAACCAGCCTAACGAAAAGGACGCGATCTTCCGTATTGCAAACGAGGGTTGGGATATATACGATCCCGGCGCGGGAAAGACCGGATACAGATACGGACCGAGCTTTATAATTAACGAAGACGGCACGATAGACAGCTGGCTCGCTTCCAACTCCGGCGTGAGCGGAGAGGTCGATTGGGGAATGATGCGCAGATCGTACGACAACGGTCTTACCTGGACCGTAGATACCGGCGCGGTACGTCCCTCCCCGCAGTCCGAGGACTGGAACTGGTCCTGCGACCCCGGCGTCATAAAGATAGGCAACTATTATTACGCAACGTATACGACGATAGTCTGGCACGACGGCGTTGACAACAACCTGTTCGTTGCGAGAAGCGAGACGCCGGAAGGCGCTTTCGTTGAAAAGTGGAACGGCGAAGGCTGGGGCGGCGATCCCCGTCCGCTCGTATCGTATGACGGCGTCAGCAGCGAATGGGGCTGCGGCGAAGGCTCCATGGTAGTCGTCGGCGACACGCTGTACGTTTACGCGTCGTGGATATACGGCTCGAACGCGGAGCTTACGAAGGTTTACACGGCGGACGCCACGAGCGAAAACTGGCCGGAAACTCTCGTGTTCCGCGGCAACGCGTACAAGCACAACAACGCAGAGGACAGCGCGGACGTCAAATACGTAGACGCGTACAACTGCTTCATTTCCGTCGCCACGGCAAACAGATTTTCAGACAGCTGCTATATAAATATAATGACGTCGTACGACGGTATATATTTCAGGCACGAGGCGTCGCTCAGAAAACAGACGTCCGGATCGAATATCCAGACCTGCATACACAACATGGGCATAACCGGCGACTCGCTCGGACATATAGATATTTTCAACACTCAGCAGTTTATCGGCTACGCGTATCAGCCGGACGGCTACAGCTGGGCGTGCTGGAGAACAAGACTTTCTCCCATTGTGTTCGCCGGATCGGAAAACTACACGCATACGGACAGAGTAATATCAAAAAGCAGCTCCGATACGACCGTTACGGACATGAACCACTCGCCAAGCGTCGTACAGATAAAAATAGGAGTAAAAAGCCTGATCTCCGTATCTTCAAGAGTGATCAGCATTACAAAGAAAGGTCAGTCGAAGAGTTTCGGTATGTCGACGACGACCAGATACGGCATACAGACAAACGCTTCAAGATCAATTATATCAAAAACCGAGTTCATATACGACGCGGCCAAGCTTGAACTTGACCGTGACAATATGACCGTAAAACTGCTATCGGACGAAGTTGTCAGAGTATATGCGAAATACAACGGTCTTATGGCGGAAATGGTGGTAGTCCCGGATTACGTCGATCAGTCAAGTCCCGTTGACTTCTATCCCGAGGTCGATACCATAGTCATCTACTCAAAAGCCGAGAAAAAGCAGCCGTCGTTCATAGCAAAAAGCGCGGTAAACGAATATCTTATGCTCTGGGGCAACACGTCAAGCAACACGAAGGCGCAGTCGTCCTGCAACACGTACCACGTAAAAGAATGGGATCAGGGCTGCACGCTTTCCGGATACGACACGGATATAATTAAAGTATCATCGGACGGTATCATAACCGCTCTCAAAGTCGGCACGACTACGATAACGGCAACGTATATGGGACGTACGGCAACTCTTACCGTGATCGTAGCCAACGTTTAACAAATTGAATTCGCCTTATGGCAAGTTGACTGTAAGGGCGGCCGCCGGTCGCCCTTTTTTAATGAAAAAAATCGGACGATCAATGATCGCCCCTGCAAGACGGGAGGACAAACCCCTCCCCTACGAGCAATGCTAAGGGACGCAGCACTCTGAATTCTTAATTCTGAATTCTTAATTCTTAATTCTTCCCCATGAAAAAAGGCAGCGGTCTGCTGCCTTTTTGTTATCTGTAATACGAGTAGTGCGCGGTGATCTCTTTTTCTTCTCCGCTTACCTCGTCAGGTCCGGATATGACCGCGCCGTCAAGCGACATAAGCTCAAACAGTTTGACGTCCGCCATTTTACAGCGGAATATCAGCTCGCCCTTGCCGTCCGTCGTAATGAAATATCCGTCGGAAACGCGGCACAGGCAGTCCCGCCCTATGACGGTGTCGCCCGCTTCGCCTTTTGACTCGGTGACGTATTTCATATTATGCGAACAGATCTTTGCAGCAAGCTCGTTTTTATACCGCATCGACTTTGCGTTTTTGGACTTGATATATCGGAAAAACCAGCCGTCTCCCATATCAGAAAGCGGTCTTTTCCGTAAGATAACCGACGAGATCCGCTATCGGTATCCTTACCTGCTCCATTGAATCGCGCTCGCGCACGGTCACGCATTTGTCTTCAAGCGAATCAAAGTCGAACGTGATGCAGAACGGCGTTCCTATCTCATCCTCGCGTCTGTAGCGCTTGCCTATCGAGCCGGCGTCGTCGTAATCCACGCTGAAATACTTGGACAGTTCCGCGTGTATCTCCTCGGCCTGCTCGGACAGCTTCTTTGAAAGCGGGAGCACCGCCGCCTTGAACGGCGCAAGTGCCGGGCTGAGATGCATAACCACGCGGCTGTCTCCGCCTTCAAGCTCTTCCTCGTCGTACGCGTCGCAGAGGACGGACAAAACCGTTCTTTCAACGCCGAGCGACGGCTCTATGACGTACGGCAGATATCTCTCGTTCGTTTCCGCGTCAAAGTAAGTAAGATCCTTGCCGGAGACGTTCTGATGCTGCGTCAGGTCGTAATCCGTTCTGTCCGCAACGCCCCACAGCTCGCCCCAGCCGAACGGGAACAGGAATTCAAAGTCCGTGGTCGCCTTGGAGTAGAAGCAGAGCTCCTCCGGGTCATGATCGCGCAGACGGATATTTTCGTCCTTCAAGCCTATTGAAAGCAGCCAGTTGTGGCAGAATGTGCGCCAGTAATTGAACCAGTCAAGGTCCGTGCCGGGTTTGCAGAAGAATTCAAGCTCCATCTGTTCAAACTCGCGTACTCTGAATATGAAGTTTCCGGGGGTTATCTCGTTTCTGAAGGACTTGCCTATCTGACCTATGCCGAACGGGACTTTCTTTCTCGTGGTGCGCTGGACGTTTACGAAGTTGGTGAATATGCCCTGCGCGGTCTCCGGGCGCAGATAAACGGTGTTTTTCGCGTCCTCGGTAACGCCCTGGAACGTTTTGAACATAAGGTTGAACTGGCGTATATCCGTGAAGTTGTGCTTGCCGCAGGACGGACACGGGATATTGTTGTCCTCCACGAACTGCTTCATCTCCGCCTGAGTAAACGCGTCTATCGGTTTGTCAAGCGTGATGTTCTGCTCTGCGCAGTAGTCTTCAATCAGCTTGTCCGCTCTGAATCTCTCGTGACATTCGCGGCAGTCCATCAAAGGATCGGAAAATCCCGCCAGGTGACCGGAGGCGACCCACGTCTGCGGGTTCATGAGTATCGCCGCGTCAAGACCTACGTTATATTTTGATTCCTGGACGAATTTCTTCCACCAGGCTTTTTTTATGTTGTTTTTCAGCTCCACGCCCAAAGGACCGTAGTCCCACGTGTTTGCAAGACCGCCGTATATTTCCGAGCCGGCGTAAACGAAGCCTCTGTTTTTGCACAGTGCGACTATTTTATTCATTGTTTTTTCGGTGTTTTTCATTTTTATGTCTCTCCTTTCGGGAATCAGAATTTATCGTACGCGTTGTAAACGGCGCCTCTTGAGAAGGATATCCTTTCCTCCGCTCCGGAGCCTGTCACGGTGCAGGGGAAGATGACCGTCGTTTTATCGTACCTTGCGTACGAAAGCATGGTTTCGGAGATATCCTCAAAATCCGTTACCGTCATATTCGTTTCTCCGGTGGCTGACGAGCCTATGAGCGCCACGATACCGGACAAAAGATCGTGTTTATCCTGATTGAACAGCGATTCGAACAGCGCGCGGAAGAAGCCCGCCTGCGTTTCGCGTCTGCCCGCGAAACCGTTCGGATATACGTTGTAGCGAAGCACCCAGCCCGCTTTTTCTCCGTTGAGCGCCTGAACGCCGCGTTTGAGGTTTATGGTAAACGCTCTGCCCGCGGGGATCATCACCGGGTTGCCCTCGCTGTCGGTAACTATCTTTCCGTCCACAACGAGCGGTATGGGATCGCGCGAGGCGCCCGCCGTTACTATCCTCTCCTCTTCGTCTACGTAGTACATATCCGTAGGAACGTCGTAGCTTACGCCGCCTATGCGGTTTATGATATCTTCAAATAAGGCTATGCGGCAGCAGATATAATAGTCTATCGACATGCCTATTACGCTTGAAACGAGTTCCGTGAACACGGCCGCACCTTTTTTCTCAAGCGCTTCGCCCAAGCGCATCTGTATGCCCGCCGACGTGACCATAAGGTTGGGCGGTATTGCGGACATCATGAATATGCCGCTTGAAGCGTTGTATCTCACAAGCATGATAACGTCCGCTTTATAATGACGCTGGTGCGTTGAAAGAAGGTCTAAATTCGCTGAATTCTGTACCGATAAGCGGTAGTCGGAAAATACGCCGGGCTGATAATCCGATCCTATAAGGAGCATCGTGAAGCTCTTGTGATCTTCAAACGCGGCTTTTTTGCCGATTATTCCCGTCTGCGCGTCCGGGACCGCCGGCGCCACGTACGTGACGGTCTCCGTATCCGCGGGGTCCACCTCGCCCGGGGTGAAAAATCCGTCCGCTAAAGATTTTATCTGCGGCATGGCGAAATAACCGATAAGACCGAAAATGAGAAGCGCCACCGCAAACGCTATCAAAAAGCTTTTTACACTTGCTAACATCAGCTTTCTCCTTTCGTCAAAAGCAAAAAATCGTTTGATCATAATACGCTGACTTATAAAGTATTTGTTATTATACTATAACGCGGCAAAAAATGCAATGCCATATTATTATAAATTGAATAAACAAATTATAAATTTTATTATGCAATATGACGCGCGCATTTCTTATTAGCTTTTACTCTTTATTAACAAACAATTATTTGCAAATGCATATTGTTGGTGTATTATAGCTATATAAATACATTCGGGGTAAAGTATGAAAAAAAGGATATCCGCTTTGCTTTTATGCGTCATAACGTGTTTTACGGCGGCCGCGCTTACCGGCTGTCTGTCTTTGACGTACCCGCAGGACAGGCTCGGGGAGGCGATGTGGATAGTGGAAGACAAGGACGGGAACCGCTGTTATCTTTTCGGCACGGTACACACGGCGAAAAATACCGATATGTACCCGTTTGCCGACGTTATAGAGGACGCCTACGCTTACTGCGGCAGCGTGGCGGCGGAAGCCGACGTAACGAAGCCGTCGGATGACGGTATTCTTGATCTTTATAAATACACCGACGGGACGACGGTAAAAGATCACCTCTCAGCCGACACGTACGACGCCGCGGTCGAAGCGATAAAAGAATACGAGGGAAGCTACGACGGAAAGTACGATAACTACGCCGCTATATATCTTTATTCCGTACTTGATCATCACAACACGGAAAAATGCGGCTACAGCGCGGAATTCGGCTCCGATTCTTATTTCATAAACAAAGCGAAGACCGACGGAAAAACCGTATATGAGTTAGAGGGAGAGGCAAAGCAGATAGAGATGACGCTGCGCCTGTCCGATAAAACAGTTGATTATTTCATCGTCTCCGCGCTTAAAAACAAAGGCAGCGCCGGACTTGACTATTACGACACGGTATATAAAGAGGGCGGCGTTGATCTGCTTGCTTATTCCATAAATTCCGGCAAAAACGCGCAGTATAACGACGCGGAACTTGCCGCCGGGATGAGCGAATATTACGATATTATGATAACGCAGAGGAACAAAGCTTTAGCCGAGGCGGTGAAAAAAAGCCTGTCCGACGGGGAGCGCGTGTTTTTCGCGCTCGGCATCTCGCGGCTCGTCGGCGATGACGGCGTCGTTGCCGTTCTGCAGAGCGAGGGCTATAAAGTCATAAGGAAATGATATGGAAAAACCGGGTTTAGTGCAAAGGATAAAAACGAATACCGCGGAAAAACTGACGGTAAGGTTTTTTATTGCTCTGTTTTTATCGTGTATTCTGTTTCTGCTCCTCGCTTTTCCCGTACCGTTTACGAACGCTCTGTTTTTTAAAAAGACCGCGTTTCTGCCGTTTATCCTGTGTCTGCTCGGTTTTCATTTTGCGCTTTCCGTCATATTTACTTTTGTAAATTCGCTTAAAGTTGAGCGGTTATTACTGCTCGTCTCGTTTTCTGCCTACGCGCTTTTAACGGCGTGGGAAACCGAGGCGATATGGTACGGCTTCGGCATGTCGCTTATCCTTATCGTTATCTGCGTGTACGTTTTCAAGGACGGGCACGCTCCTGCTCTGCGGCGCGATATAAAAAAGCCGTTTCTTATTGTCGCGGTATGCGCGGCGGCGCTGTATTTCGCTTTGTTCGTCGGATTTATGACGGTCGGCAGATACCTGACGTTTGCGACGCCGAATTACGATTTCGGCATTTTCTCGCAGATGTTTTTCTACATGAAAAAAACGCTTCTGCCGCTTGCGACGTC
>JAEEGW010000314.1 GCA_016280525.1 Clostridiales bacterium | reverse complement strand
GCGAACGTGATCTGGGGCGCGAACTTTGACAACGACCTTGAGGACGAGATGAAGATAATCGTCATCGCCACCGGTTTTGAAGGCTCCATCAAGGGACAGCCTCCCAAGATGCAGCAGCCCGCCGCCAAAAAGCCCGATCCCGTCGCAGTCGCTCCCGTTCAGCCGGTACAGCCTGCGTTCAGCAATCCTGATCCGGTAGTTGAACCCGTAAAGGAAACGCAGCCCGAGGAAAAAGAGGACGATAACGGTTTGTCCGAAGACGAGTTCGATCAGATAATGAAAATACTCGCGGACAGACAGGGCAACGTATAATATAATAGGACAATATGATGGGGCTGACGCAGCGAGCGGCAGCCCCTGTATTATAAATTCTGCCGAAGGCAGAAATTCACTGCGAAGCCAATTCATTCCGCAAAGCGGAAATTCACGGCGAAGCCAATTCATTTCTTTAAAGACAAATTCAAGCGCGTATTTAACGAAAAAAAAGTGAATTGTCCTTCGGACGTGAATAGCCTGACGGCGTGAATTGCCCCTTCGGGGCGTAGTTACGGAGAAAAATATGATAAAACGGTTCTGCAGTTATTATAAACCGAATCTCAAGCAGTTCATATTCGATATGTGCTGCGCTCTTGTCGTCGCTTTGTGCGACCTTTTTCTGCCGGTAGTTTCAAGAAGCATAATCGACGATTACATACCTGACAAGAATATTAAAATGATCTTCATATGGCTCGGCGTTCTCGTCGCGGTATATACTATCAAAATGATCGGCGCGTACTGCGTGCAGTATTACGGCCATATAGTCGGCGTAAAAATGCAGTATCAGATGAGAAACGAAGTTTTCGCGCACATGCAGAAACTGCCGTTTTCATATTTTGACGACCACAAGACCGGCACGATAATGTCGCGTATAATAAACGACCTCTTTGACGTCTCGGAGTTAGCGCACCACGGCCCGGAAAACCTGTTTTTGGCGGCGATTTTGCTCATTGTCTCGTTTATTTTAATGGCGAGGGTCAATATATGGCTTACGCTTATAATATTTTTGTCAATGCCGCCGCTTATCGTTTTCGCTATGCTGAAACGCGTAAAGCTTAGCAAGAGCTTCAAAAAAATGCGCGAGGAGGTCGGCGAGGTAAACGCCGCGCTGGAGAACAGCATTTCCGGCATAAGAGTGTCAAAAGCGTTTGACAACGCGGACTACGAGCTTGAACATTTCAGGGAAAACAATGACAGATTCGTCGCCGCGAGAAAGACCGCGTACAAAACAATGGCGGAATTCTCGTCCGGGAGCGATTATATAATAGATCTTTTAAGCGTCATCGCCCTCGTTTCAAGCGGCTACTGCGCCATAAGAAATTACATAACCCCCGGCGATTTCGCGCTGTTTATGATGTTTGCAAACGTTTTCATAACGCCCATAAAGCGCCTTATCGGTTTTATTGAACAACTTCAGTCCGGTATGACCGGCTTTGAGCGTTTCGCCGAGATACTCGACACTAAACCCGAAGAGGACAGCGAAGACGCGATCGAGCTTACGGACGTTTCCGGCAGGGTGGAATTCGATAACGTCAGCTTTGACTACGGCAACGGAAAGACCGTGCTCAAGGATATGAATATAGACATTCCCGCGGGAAAGACCGTCGCGTTCGTCGGTCCGTCCGGCGGCGGCAAAACGACCGTCTGCAACCTGATACCGCGGTTTTACGAGCTGAACGGGGGAAGCATCAGGATAGACGGCATTGATATAAGAAAAATAAAAAGAAGCTCGCTGCGTCAGAGGATAGGCATGGTGTCGCAGGACGTGTTCCTGTTCACCGGCACGGTGTACGAGAATATCCTCTACGGCAAGCCGGACGCGAGCAGGGAAGAGGTAATTGAAGCGGCAAAGCGCGCGGATATTGACGAATTCATAACGTCGCTGCCCGACGGTTACGATACGTTCGTCGGCGAACGCGGAGTCAAGCTGTCCGGCGGACAGAAGCAGAGGATATCAATCGCCCGCGTGTTTTTGAAAAACCCGCCGCTGCTCATACTTGACGAGGCGACGTCCGCGCTTGATAACGCAACGGAAATACAGATACAGAACGCGTTAAGAGAACTGTCAAAAGGCAGAACTACGCTCATAGTCGCCCACCGCCTGACGACCATAAGGAACGCGGATGAGATAATCGTAATGGACGATACCGGCATAAAAGAGCGCGGCACGCATAAAGAGCTGCTTGCACAAAACGGCATATACGCCGGACTTTACAATTCTCAATTCAGGGAGGACTGACCTTTATTTGTTCACATTTTTGTGCTAAAATAGGGCAAACGCGGGTATGGCGGAACTGGCAGACGCGTTGGATTTAGGTTCCAATGGGCACACCCGTGCAGGTTCGACCCCTGTTACCCGCATAATAAAAAAAACAGCCAATTGGCTGTTTTTTTGTTATGCAACTAAATCCGTTCTGCGGACGGAGTAAATCACTTCGTGATGAAATCGCTTCGCGATGAAATCCGCTCGACGCGGGTTGGTGGAAAAGAACGGATTTAATTTCACCGTGAGCAAAGCGAACGATTTCACCCGAGCGCTGCTCGGATTTCACCGCGGCAAAGCCGCGATTTCACTTTATATCTATCCAGATCCCCGTATCTCTCATCACGGAATCCGGCACGGCGCGGTAAAAGCTCTGCGCCTCGTCGTTTGAGGCGGTCAGACCTATGAGCGTATCTATGCCCTCGTCTTTCAGCAGTCTACGCAGCTCGTTCATAAGCGCCTGTCCCACGCCTTTGTGGCGGTGACTTTTTATAACGCATATCCAGTCAAGATACGCTTTGACCGAGCCGTCAAATCTTGACGGCAAAAGCACCGCGTCTATCCTGCCGGCGACTTTTCCGTCAACGTATGCCAAAAGCGATAAAGAATTGTCAAACCTTTTGTCGCGGAAGCTGTCTTTGACCGACTGTTTGTATTTTTCATCTATCTCCCAGCCCCAGACGTCTTCCTCCGCCCGAAGCTGAAGCTCGTATTCTATTACGTCCGGTATCCGGTCTTCCGTATAACGGACTACTTTTATTTCTTCTTTCATCACAGTCTGAAATTATCCGCGAAAAGATAGCCGAGCTTGATGACGCAGTCCGAATCGTAGTGATACATATCCGGCTCGCCGTGCGGCTCGTGTTCGGTGGTAAGCCCGGCCTCTATCGTGTCGATATAGACGCAGTTTTCGTGTTCTTGTGCATACTTTCTTTTCGTCTCGTTCAGCTCTTTGTAAAACGGCCAGATCGCGCTTATGCCGCCGTCAATGAAAACGCAGTTTTGCGAATATTCCGCAAATTCGTTTTTGTAGTCGTTTATCATGCAGTCGTATAAATGCCCGTAATTTGCCGTATGCTCCGCGTCGCAGCTGTCGTTTTCGCCCTGCATCCAACAAAACGCCTTTATTTCCGGCTCGTATCCCGCTTTCTTTATCGCATCGATGCTTTCTCTTGTGATTTTCACAAGCTCGTTATAACACCATGAATAGCGAGCGACAGCACCGGCTTCAATGTTCTTTACAATGCTCGGCAGCTGATCCGCAAAGGAGCCCGCGTCGTATTCCGGCCCGCCGGACGGGGAAAGAAAGTCTTTATATAGCGACATACCGCCGAAAGCGCATTTTACGATAAAGAATTTCTGTCCGGGGTAACGGGAATCAAGCGCGTCCGCTATGCCGAGCTCCGGTCCGAACGTATCCTTCGTCTCCTCAGAACAGTTGACGGTGGTCTTAACAAAACCGCCGCTTTTTTTATCGTGCGAGAAATAGTTTATCAGAATGTTCTCGTAGCCG
>JAEEGW010000313.1 GCA_016280525.1 Clostridiales bacterium | reverse complement strand
TACGATAAAACCTGGGAGAGCGTAACGGTTGACGACGTGCTGCGGCACAGAGCCGGGTTTGATAACGGATTTCTTGATATTGACGTTGAGGATATATCGGAATACGGCACGGACGATTTTCTGCAGATAGTTTTTCAGCGTCCGCTTCCCTTCCCGCCGGGTTCGAGATCCGTTTATTCCGACGCTGCGTATTACCTTTTGTCGCGCATCGTTGAAGCAGTGAGCGGCACGGAGCTTTCCGATTTTCTGCGGCCGGTCCTGTTCGGCGCGCTCGGTTATCAGGAGCTTGCGTGGAGCAGATGTCCGCGCGGTCACAGCATGGGCGCGACGGGACTTTATATCAGCTCCGCGGATATGGCGAAGCTCGGATACGCCTACGCTAACGGCGGCGAGTACGACGGAAAAACCGTCGTATCCGAAGACTGGGTTGAGCTTGCGCTTTCGCGCGGATACGAATTCGGGCAGTACAGGGACACCGGCGTCTACGCAAAAGGCGGTATGAACGGGCAGATGCTCTGCTTTTCGGTAAAAGAACACACAGCGGCAGCCTGGCACGGATTTGAGCCCGACAAAGACGTTTCCGTGCTTCTCAAGCGTTTTGCGCTGTACGGTCATAGTAAAAAATAACTTTTTGAGGCGGTCGTGACGATCGCCTCGTTTTTAACGGGCGGCAAACGTCTGGTTGCAAAAATATCAATTCGTTAATCAATTAAGACTTATGATTAACCGTAAAACCGTGAAAAATTCATATTTTTGCGGTATAATGTGTTGATTGATAATAAATTTCAAGGAGGATTTCAGATGAATATAGAGTATATGCACCCCGCTGACCAGCTTGTAATGTTCATGCAGCGTATATATGACAAGGGTCTTACCACTACTTCCGGCGGCAACCTTTCCATTATGGACCGCGACGGAAACATATGGATCACGCCCGCGTCTGTCGACAAGGGAACGCTTACAAGAAACGACATAGTCTGCGTCAAACCGGACGGAGAGATAACAGGCAACCACAAACCCTCAAGCGAGCTGCCGTTCCATCAGTCCGTTTATAAAATGCGTCCGGATATCCGTGCGGTGCTCCACGCGCATCCGCCGGCACTCGTTGCGTTTTCAATAGCGCGCAAAATACCGGACCTCGACCTTATACCCACCGTAAGAAAGACCTGCAGCAAGGTCTCCATTGCAAAATACGCGGTACCCGGCTCCGAAGAACTCGGCGCCAACATAGGCAAGGAATTTGAAAAAGGCGTAGATATAGTTTTGCTTGAAAATCACGGCGTTTGCATAGGCGCGGCAAATATGTTCTCCGCGTTTATGATGTTTGAAACGCTTGATTATTCCGCTAATCTTGAGATATACGCATCCAAGCTCGGCAAGATCAACCGTCTTACGCCGGAGGATATAAAGATCACGCTGACGAACTATCATACCCTTATGGATGATTTCGTTCCCAACAGCCGCACGTCCGAAGAGCTTGAAGCCCGCCGCGAGATGATAAAGCTCATCCGCCGCTCATACAAGCAGGGACTTTTCACCGCCACACACGGAACTTATTCCGTAAGACTGTCCGACGGCAGCTTTATAATCACTCCGTTCGGCCGCGACAGAGCGTATCTTGAACCGGAAGATCTCGTCCGCATCAAAAACGGAATGAAGGAACAGGGCAAGATCCCGTCCAGAGCCGTTTTAGCGCATGACTGGATCTATAAAGAGAATCCGGATATCAACGCCGTTCTTTTGGCTCATCCGCCTTACGCTATGGCGTTTGCGGTCACGGACGCGGTTTTCGATCCGCGCACGATACCGGAAAGCTATATACTGCTGCGCGATATCGAAAAGCATCCGTTCTCAGAGTTTTACGTAGACCCGAAGAAGGTTGCGGACAGCTTTGCGCCCAACCGCCCCGCGCTCATTTTCCAGAACGACAGCGTTATAGTCACCGGTTCCACGCTGCTTCAGGCGTTTGACAGAATGGAAGTGCTTGAATCGACCGCGCATTCCATACTTAACTCAACGTCTGTAGGCAAAATAGTACACATATCAAAAGAAGAAGTGGACGATCTTAAAAAGGCGTTCAATCTTGTTGACTGATAAAACAAACCTCCTCTGATACGGGGAGGTTTTTGCACAAAAAAAAACAGGAGATATAATATGGAATCATTTTTTCTGCTTGCCGTTTTCTTTTTCTTGCCGCTGTCCTCCGTACTGTACTTTATCCCGAGCCTTATTCTCTTCATCATCTCGTCCGTTACGGCTAAAAAAGGAAAGACGGGCGGTCTTGCCGCGCACCGCAAAGGATTAAAGATCAATTTTATCGTGTCCGCCGTGATCTTCGGCGTGACGATGGCGGTGTTTTCGACCTTTTTTATAATTTTATATATCGGTCTGTCCCATATGTAAAGGTAAAAATATGAAAACAAAAACGTTTGTCATTATCATAATTGCCCTTGCCGTCCTCTGCGCCACGCTGACAATAGCGCACGCTGTATATGCAGTCTACGCGTACGAACATTGCTCCATAATTTACTTTATTTCAAAGGAGTTATGGTGATGCGCGCAAAAAAACTGATACTGCAAATCGTCGCGATAGCCGCGGTCATCGCGCTTTTCGCCGGTTATAACGCCGTGATCTACACGTATCTTACCCGCAGATGCGGCAACAATTACAGCGCAGGTTCACAACCGAAAATGGTGGACGTTAAAAAATATCTGCCGTTTGAAGACGGCTCGGAGCTTGCACGCGTTGATACCGACGTAAAGCTGACCGGCGATCTGCCCGTGCTTGACGGCGCGGCGGCGCTCGTGCCGGTCTACGCTTCTTTCATAAACGCCGTATATCCGGAAGGTTCCGTCAAATACGAAGGCGGCGTCTTCTCGGACGACAACTATTACGGAGAAAACTTTGCCGCCGACAGCGTGATGCAGTATAAAAACACCGTGCGCGGATTCAAAGCCATTGTCGACGGGGATACGGACGTGTTCTTCTGCACGAAACCGTCTGCGGATCAACAGAAATACGCGGACGAAAACGGCGTCACGCTTGAGCTGGTGCCGATAGGTCTTGAGGCTTTCGTATTTTTCGTAAACGCGAAAAACCCGGTAAACGACCTTACCTGCGAGCAAGTGCGCGGCATTTACGCCGGCGACTATAAAAACTGGTCCGAATTAGGGGGTGCCGACAGATACATAAACCCGCTCACAAGGCTTGCCGGAAGCGGCAGTCAGACCGCCATGGAAGCGTTTATGAAGGACAGGCAGATAGCGACAAAATCCGTGCTGTCCATAACCGGCGGCTCTATCGGCTATTCTTTCAGATACTACATGAGCGGAATGGTGTCAAAC
>JAEEGW010000312.1 GCA_016280525.1 Clostridiales bacterium | reverse complement strand
GGTTCGGTTTCGGGTTCCGTTTCCGGTTCCGTTTCGGGTTCGGTCTCGGGTTCGGTCTCGGGCTCGGTCTCGGGTTCGGTTTCGGGCTCTGTTTCGGGCTCGGTCTCGGGTTCCGTTTCGGGCTCTGTTTCGGGCTCTGTTTCGGGCTCTGTTTCGGGCTCGGTCTCGGGTTCCGTTTCGGGCTCCGTTTCGGGTTCGGTCTCCGGTTCGGTTTCCGTTTCCGTTTCGGTTTCTGTTCTGCGGCAGCTCAGTTCGACCGTCGTTATGCCGGCTGCGAGCGGGCAGTCATACGATTCGGCTGCGCTGCCGTTTACCGTCAGCTCAAGCTCTTGTTCGCACTCTATTTCAAGCACGCCGTCAACCGCGTCTGCCGCTTCAAAGTTCAGCACGAACGTCGGATCATTACCGGCGTCGTATACTATAACGGTCTGTCCTCCCGCCGTCAAAAGATCGCAGCTTACCCGGGAAGCGTTGTTCACCGCGGTACCGAGCTGCGCAGTCCATATATCCGTATTGACAGTTCTTGCCGTTGTTAAACCGGATAAGCATATTACGGCGGTGCATGAAAAAAGCGCCAAAACAACGGCAAATACTACAAGCGTCCGCAGTTTCATATGCTTATCCTCCTTTTTTACATAATTTTCAATCCGCCGGCGTGCCGGTCGCTATAAGTGAAAGAGACGCGGGTTCAACGCTCTGACCCGCAACGATCAGAGTCATGGGGATCGCCACAGTACGACCGCCCTGTAAATACCACGTCAAGGGCTGTCCGTCCGACGTGAATCTGTATATCCAGCCCGCGCCGTAAGCGTTGTAAACGGTGCTTCCTTCTGCCGCCTTCGTCGCCGTTGCCGTATACGTTCCGTTGTTTGTAGACAAAGTTACCGTGAGCTTTGACGGGTCTGCAACGCCTTCCGTTACAAACACCTCTATCACCGCGTTCTGGTTGAATCCCGCGGGACCGCCGGAGTTGCCTTCGTTCGTTAAAAGAAAATCAAGATTGCAGGTCGACTCGCTGACGCTCGTCCAGCTTTGCAGGGCGTTGTATTTCGGCTGTGTATTTCCGTTGGATGACGACCAGAGCCACACGCCGTTTTTTGAATAAACGTTATTCATCGTAAGCGCGACGCTGCTTGTCGTGCGGTATCTTGCAAACGCGGCCCCCACCGCGATCACCGCCGAGACGGTGATCAGTACAGCGGCAGCCGACAGCAGTATATAAGCGGTTTTCTTATGCGTCATACAAACAACCTCTGCCGACACTGAATATCAGACACCGTCGCATATACGGTTTTAAACAGCGGGTTCGTCAGCGCCGCCGTCGTTTCGGTCGTCTCCTCTTGTACGGGTATATTCACCGCGGTAAAATTGAGCGACGCGGTTATCGTACCGACGGTCGGCAGCGTATCGGTATCGTATACGATACCGGAATTTATCTCGGACTCCGTGCAGAAATACGCCCATATCCCTCTGCCGCCGGAATCTACCGATACGGGATAATATTTGCGGTTGAGCGCGACTGCCGCGTCGGATGAGGATACGGTCCCCTCATATCCGTCGTGCGACGAAATATCGGTAAGCAGTTGTCCGAAAGTAACAGATCCAACGGACGCAAGCTCTCCGTTTGAAAAAACGGCAGAGTCAAGATCGTATTCTATGGGTCTTATAAATTCGTCTATTCCGACGGTGCCTTCACCTGTTGCGTTTCCTTGTGTTACGGTGCCGCGGAAATAATAACCGAGCCTGTCGTATACCCACGTCCATTTAAGCGATACGTCGTTTTTATTTTCACCCGAGGTGATCAGCTGCTGCTCGGGCATTATGGTATAGACGTATGAATCCGCCTCTGTGCCGCCGAGGTACAGGCGCGAGACCTCTTCGCCGTTTACCGTATCGGACTTATCCGCGTAAAAATACAGTCTCTGTTTTATTTCGCTCGCCATCGCATCTTTTGATACGGTGACGGTTATTTTCACCTGTTCGTCGCCGTTTGAATTGTCTATCGTCAAGGGTATTATGCCGGATGTGCCGGGCGCGACCGTAAACGCTTCGTTTGATACGGTTATATTCTCAGGTGAATAACCCCAGCTGTCAACGGTAAAGGACAGACTGCTCGTTTTGGCAACGTTGGTATACCAGGCGCTGGTCATGGCAAATACAAGTACAAGGACCACAAGCAGCGTGCCGGCAGCCAGAAATATCTGATACCGAACGGCTTTTTTCATCTGCCTTATTCTGTTGTTTTCCGGCGCCGCCGTCTTTTTTTCTTTGTTATCAGACGGTTTTTCCGCGGTTTTATCTGTATTTTTCATCAAAACACCCGTATCTGCCTTCGGTTTATTCCTCACGGTCTTTCATTTCCTTCCAGAGTTCACTTTTAAGTGAATTATATATTTCTTCATAGTCTTGTTTGGTAAGCGTCTCAAAGCCGGCAAGGACTTTGCTGTTTTCGTCATCCTGTGTATTTTTCTGCTTTTCTTTTTCTTTGTCCGCTTTTTCTTTTTCTTTTTCCGCTTTGGCAAGCTGAGCTACGGTCTTATTTAGCTCGCCTTTTATATTACGCTGGACGCTCTGTAGTATCAGCCCGGCTACGATCAGTATAGGTATAACTATGATCGCAAAAAAGCCGATCTTTCCGGATAAAAAATCCAACATTTTATTAAACACTCCGTCCTTTTTGCTGTACCACGTTACGCGCCCGAGCAGATTTTCGCTCTCCACGTAATAAGGATCCGACGACTGATTCGCGTCGCCGCGGCTTTCAAGATATATTTTGCCGTTGCCGTCGTCTATAACGGACGCGACGCGGTGAGTAACGATATATCCGTAGTGGCTTGATTCCCTTGAGCGGAAACAGATAATATCGCCCGGCTCTATGTCGCGTATATCGGTGTTTTTACATATAAGAACGGTACCTACCGACATGGTCGGCTCCATACTTCCCGTAACGACGCGGAAAATACTGTAACCGAAAAATCTCGTATATCCGTTCACAAGCGTCTGCACGGTAACAACAAGGCACAGCGCTACCGCTATTATAAGCACCGCGCTTGATAAAACGTACAATACTACCGGCTTTGACGCGCGCCTGCGACCACCTTTGCCGGATATATCTTTTTTTGCCATCAGTTATTTGCTCCGGCTAATTCCAAATTCAATACAAAACTTCCCTGTTCCGAATTGCTGTCGGCACAGTCTATATCCTGCCCCTCTACCCAGATAAACATTCTTATCCGCTGGGGCGTGTTTCTTTGCAGCATCGTTATATAAACGTCGTCCGTCGCGCCGGAGGTCGTCAGATTATGCTCAACTTGACCGGAACTCACAACTCCGTTATCCATAACATCATACAACGTTCTTGTTTTCGTGAAAAAGCTGCCGGCGGTTATATAGGGAGCAGCCTGCCGCTCACTTATGAAACACGCCATTGCGTTTTCTTTACTGATATCCTGGTTTCCCATAACATACGTTTGAAAAAACTGATCAAGCGTATCTATCCAGTTGCTGCTTGTTTGAACAGTTAAGATATCTCTTATATCCGCCTCCGTGACCTCGTGTGTAGACGCGTTATATCTAAACGGTTTTGTTTCTACGTAAGATCCCTGCTCCACACCGTCTGCAGTATGCACGGTACCGTTCGGCTCATATATAGTAAATTTGTTTTCAACAGATGTGAGACCTTCACCGGGTTCCTGATATCTGCCGACAAGCTTGCTGTATCTTTCCTCGTATCCGCTGCTTTTGGGATATTCAAGATTGTCCGCACTTTGACTGTTAACTAAAAATCCGACTCTCACAGAAGGAGACAATCTTTGTGTCGTATCACTTATACTATAGCCGTCAGACGTTTCAATAACATTCGGCATATCCACAAGCGACGATCCTTGATTTGATCCTGCGCCCGCGGCGGTCCTGTAGTTTGATCCTCCGCCAGAAGAGACTCTGAGTTTATATTCCGATCCGGGAGATACTACCCAGAAATCAACGTAAATATAGCTTCCGTCGCGGTTTGACGCGGTAAGATTTGCGTTTGCGAGACTGCCGTCTATCATATATTCGCTATCCGACGTCGGAGCTATCCAGTATACGCCGTCCGCGGTGGATATGGGTCTGAGTCCCGCTAAGTTTGACAGATACGCGTAAGTATCCCCGGAAAACGTCAGACTGTCGCTGAACGCGCCCGGATAATGCACCGTCGCTCCGTTTTCACCCGCTGCCGTTATATCCGGCGCGAGAAGTATGGTGTTTCCGCCGGATATGGCTATCTGCGCTCCGCTTACCGAGGGGTTCTTGGAAAGCGTCAGCCACGCGTACGAAACGGAGACCGTCATCGTTACTACTATTATAAGCGAAAGTGCGGCGAGCATGAGCTTTACAAACAGTTTTTTCGTTTGTAATTGCGTTTTCATTTGATACACCGCTCCTTTCATTAAAGTCGTTTGTTATTTTGCGCGTCTTGCCTGGCGCTCGCGGCGGCGGCGCTCGCGTTCCTCTTCCTCGCGGCGCGCCTTTTCTGCCTGCTGTCTGCGTAGTCTGAGCTGATCCGGCAAAGCGATCATAAACGCCGTTACTTCGCTCGTCACGGGTTCAAGAGCCGCCTTGTCTCTTTCTATAAGCTCTTCAAGCTCTTTGGCTTCGCGCGCTTCACGCTCGATGCGCGCGCGTTCTTCCTGTTCAAGCCGTTCTTTTTCCTTGCGCTCCGCTTCCTCGCGTGCAAGGCGCTCCGCGATTATGCGCTCGCGCTCCAGACGCTCGCGCTCTTCTTTTTTGCGCTGGCGCTCTCTTGCCGCTTCCTCTTTTCTGCGGGCCTCGGCTTCTTCCATCATCTCGACAGCGTCCGCGAAATCAAGTATCTCCGACGCCGCCTTTTCTTTTTCCTCCTGACGTTTCATGAGCTGATTTTCACGCTCGTCTTCAAACGCCTTGATCTCCTTGCGGAACAGCGAGCTTCTGCGTCTGTCTTCGATCTCGCGCTCGTTGCGCTCCTGACGCAGACGTTCTTCTTCCGCTTCCTTCTTCTTGCGGAGCTGCTCGCGCTCTTCCTCTTTTTCACGGCGGATGCGCTCTTTTTCAGCCGCTTTTTCGGCGCGGATGCGTTCCGCTTCCGCTTTTTTGCGCTGCGCCTGTTCTTCAACAAGTCTTCTGCGCTCTTCCGCCTCTTCCTTCATCAGCTGAGCTTTCGTAAGCTCTTCGATAAGTACCTTGCGCACCTCAACGTCGGGAAGATCGTAGTCCTCCGTCAGCTCCTCTATTATCTCGTGGATGAACTTCGGGCGAAGCGTTCTCTTGCGGCCTTTTGACGCGTACGGCACCTGTCTGTCTTTTTCATCCTCAAGATAGCCCTTTAATACAAGATAATTGAAAAGTATGTTGTGATATATATCTTTTTCTAATTTATCGTTTATATGCGGATTCTGCTCAACGATCTTAATAGTATAGCCTATGTCGTTATACTGGCGCAGAAAATCGTACAGCTCCGTGACTTTTCTGTAATTCTTGTTCTTTTTCAGAACGTTTGTCTTCGTAGGCACTCCTTTGATACGGGGAAGCCTGCCGAGCTGCTGTGAAAAGTCCGTGTTCAGATACATCGTGAGCACGCGGTACATACGGGATATCCTTGAAAACACCTCGGCGTTCTTGTCGTCCGTTTTAAGAGGATCGTCTATCTCTTTGATGTGCAGGAACAGATCCATATGTACGTGTTCTATCGCGCACTCCATATCGGATTTTACTTTAAGCTTTGCGCCGAATTCGTCGCTCATCGCCTCAAGCAGCGCGTCATAACGCTTTTTAACGAACTGGTACGCGCGCTCTATCGTTGTGAAAACGAGTCTGTTTTCGTAAATACCGATCGATTCCTCGCGGTATCTCTGCATCAGACGTCCCGGGCGCACGTCGCCCTTTTCTTCGTTGAAATCGTCAACAAGCGCGGAATGCTGAGCGAGATGCCGTACCGTTTCAGACCCGGATTTTTTCGCGTTTGAAACGTTGACTATCAGCTCTTCTTCCCTTATGACGTTTCTCGGGTTGGTGATTATCGCCTGCATCGCCTCAAGCGTTTCCTCTATTGCGTCTACCCACGAAAGATCAACGGTTTTGACCATTTTACGGTTGGAAAACTGGAATTCGTTTTCCGCCCTGGATATCGAATCCATAAAGAACTCGTAAAACTCCGTGCTTCCTATGGACCGGATAACGCTTTTGACAAATTTTTCATATATGGGATCTATAAGCGATTTTTCTTTCTTTTCGCTTACCTTATTTTCGGCGTTCGCCATTTTTTCCTCCATGAAAGCATTAGTTGTTCTTCTTCAAGAACTCCACGTATTCCTTACATATAGGCATAGTGTTTCTTCCGAAGTTGCGGTCAAGATACGTGACAAGCCTTGTCAGCTCGTCCTTCATAAATCCGAGGCTAAGCGATTCGAACTTACGCAGGACTTTTTTGGCTACTATGAAGTCGACCGCCTGCGCTTCCGTTCCGCCGCAAGCTATAAAGCACGGCACGTAATCGCGTATCTGCTTCATTATACGGTTACCGAAAGCAAGCCTGAAATTCTTTATCAGATACATATTCATATCTTCAAGCTTACTTATCATTTCTTCGGATACGGGATAATCCCTCTTCGCCTGCTCAAACATATCGTTTAAGTGGTCTGTTGAAATGCGGATAGACGGCGTCAGTTCGCATTCAAACGGTTCCGCTCTGCTGTCAAGGTCTATCGGTATCGCACGGTCGTAGACCTTGTCGGCTACGGCGAACGTGGAGTCGTCGTTATTTATCGTACCGACGAACCAGACGTTGTCGCTTATCTGTATTGTTCCTCTGTCTATAAGGCACGGGTCGTTGTCCCACGTTGCGGTGACGATGTCTACCTTCCACTC
>JAEEGW010000311.1 GCA_016280525.1 Clostridiales bacterium | reverse complement strand
TTTTGCCGATATATCGGCTTTAATGTCGGCAAACGCGGTGCTTTTGTCGCCGGACAAATGCGCGGCGGACTTTATCGTTATGCCGGTATTTGCCGCGCTGCTGCTTTTTGCCGCGTATATCAGATCAACGGCAGGAGGCTTCAATAATATATTTAAAACCGCAAAGATCGCCTTGAACCAATGAAAGCGTTGTATTTATATCTTGCGTTTTGGGTGATTTTTACGACTTATATTATAAAAATATCAAAAAGGATCTGCGTTATGAAAAGGATCATATCAAATTTTTTGCTTGTAGTTATCGCGTTATGTGTTTTGTGCACAGGCACCGCCGCTTTGCGCGCAAACTCGGAAGTTGAATTATATCTGACGGACAGCACAGTTGCTTTCGAACACGCGCTTGACGCCGAAGTCGTGGATGAAGAAGCGTATTCAAAATATTCCGGCAGCGTTAGAGTCAATTTTGATGCTCCGGTCAAAAGCGGTAAAGAGATCACGGTCCAGAACTGCACCGTTGTATTATCGCTTATGGCCGATTACGGTACGCATGAAAACAAATATTTAAACCCGCCGCACAAATACGTATTTTCAAAAACCGCGGGCGAGGGCGATACGGAAGTAAATTTCAGTTATGCCGACGACGTGGAATTTGCAAAAGGCGTAAGATGCGGCGGAACGGCCGCACCGTCGGGATTTTTTATGATAGAGGCTGACGGTGATTATATATCTCTGCCGATCAAAAGCGGCGGCGGCGGAGTAAACTTTAACTGATTCGGAGGCTGATATGAAAAAATTCATCGCTTTTGCGCTTTGTTTGATTTTGATCCTCTCCTTCATATCCGGCTGTAATAAAAACGGCGAAGCGGTCGATTACGAGTCGGCAGCGGATATGTATTTTACCGACAGCGAACCTACCGGGTTTATACCGTATAAGATCAATTTGGTTGACGGCAGTATATATATCCCGTGTCCCGATCCGCTTTGTCCGCATACGACGGATACGCAAACGTGTCCGTTCAGCAAATGCGCGGCGACGCTGGTCACCGACGGCGGCAGATATATGTTTTACAGCGCGAAAAGATACGCCGATATGACGGATATCATAAACTGCTATGATACGAAGGAAAACAAAACGGAGCTTGTTTACGAGTGTAAGACAGGCACGCCGAATTATCTTATATACGGGAACGGCAGGCTGTATTTCGATCTGCCGCAGGTAAAGGAAGTTGACGGAGTTATAATAAGAGGCGTCAGGCGCGACGTTATGTGTTACGATCCGGTATCAAAGCAAATAAGCCGATACGGGGAAATGGACGAGCACGATTGGCTGATCTGCGCGGAGGACGGATACGTTGTATATAGAACGGCAAGCGAAAGTATCGCCTGTAAAACTACAGGAAGCTTTGACGGCTCTGACGTGATATCGCTGCCGGAAGGGCATGAATACTCGCCTTTTGACTATTGGTGCATAGGCAAAGGCTTTATCGCAAGATGTTATTCACCCACGTCAATTTATTTATATGACGAAAAACGCCTGCTCGATATGCCGAAACAGCTTGACGGAAAGACGATAATGGTCGTAACACGAACCGGCGATAATTTTTATTTCAATCTCTCAGGCGCGGAAAGCGACGGCGGGTTTTATGAAAACACGGTCTATATCGTAGGCAAAGACGGAAGATCAAGAGCGTTTACCGTAAAAAGCAAATATAACTTCTATACGTTAAAGGGCTATGAGCATTACATAATAGGTTCGGTTTTAAACAAATTTGATAACGGTATAGAGCTTGATGAAAACGATTTTGACAAAACTTTGATACGCATAGATCTGCATACCGGGTCTGCGTCGGTCTATACGTTTTCGTCATCCGTCGGCTCGGGTATAGTGTCCGAGGAAATTACGGTATCCGTAACGGAGGAAAAGCTGTGAGAGCAAGAATTATTATATTTATCATATTGATGATTTCCGCGTTTATATTAACTTCATGCGGCGGGGCCGGAGACGT
Source organism: Clostridiales bacterium (assembly GCA_016280525.1). GTDB lineage: Bacteria > Bacillota > Clostridia > Oscillospirales > CAG-272 > UBA1248. Next base: position 1,269 of record JAEEGW010000311.1, on the reverse strand, counting down.
TATGACGGATATACAAACAGACGCCGTAACCGAAACGGAAACGGAAAGCACAGCAAAAGATACGGAAGAATACGTATATACAGAAATAACAAAATCCGTACAGAACGACGAATATTATAACGCTGAAAATATATCTATGTATTACGTACCGGATGTTTTCGACCCCGTCGCCGTACCGTGCAGAGTGAATATAAAAACGGGGGAAATAAACTACGCCTGTCCGGTAAGCGGCTGTGATCACAGCGGTGATAAATGTTTTTATTACCGTAAAGTTATAACAAGCGTTTTGGATACCGGAAATTATATGTTTATCAAAGCGCATATGCCTACCGAAAACAAAAACTGCATTTATTCTTTTTGTTATGAGACCGGAGAAATAAAAGAGCTTGAACTGAGTCCCGACACGCAGTATTATTTAAAGGTAATGAACTATTTTATAGGTTACAACAGCGGCGTGCTGTATATGGGCGCAACAAATAACAGCACCTCGGCTGTATATGAGGTCGATCTGCACACGGGCGTTGCCAAGATCAGAAATATGCAGCAAAGATATGCAAACACAAGCTTTTACTATAACGAAGGCGAGCTTATAATAAACGAGGGAAAATATACAGGGGTAAACGTTATAGACGGAGAGGGGAATATAAAAAAGATCAGACTTCCCGACGGTACAGACGGTTATAAGCTGCGCAAAAAGGGCTTTTTATACAAAACGGACGCGCCCGCCGGGATATACGATACAAAAAGCGCGGCGTTTTTGGATATTCCCGCTGATATCGATATAACCTCTCCCGTAAAAGACGGCGACGATTATTATTTCCAGTCACGCGGCCCGGCGGAAACGGCAAAGACCGCGGAAGGCGAGGAGATAAAATACGTACGTTACGATAACGGGATTTACAGATACGGCGCAGACGGAAAAACGGAAAAATATACGGTTGACACGGATTATCATTTTATAATCTACGCAGCAGACGACGGCTTCGTGATCGGGCGGCTTATGTATAAGCTGGATGACGGCGTTATCACCCCGTTTGATACGCTTGAATACGACCATATACGTATCGACCTGTCGACCGGGCAAATACAGCTATTGAAATTATACGCGTTATGATCTTTACAGCGGAAATACGTAAAATTACAAGAAACGGCGTCACCGCAGCAGCGGCGCTCACGCTGTTTTTTGCCTGCGTATTTTTGTCGTATTACACGGTAATGACCGACAGACCGAAGGAGCTTACAAGCGAGCGGATACAGGCGGAATACACG
>JAEEGW010000310.1 GCA_016280525.1 Clostridiales bacterium | reverse complement strand
TCGTCTTTCCCGGCTTTTTTTAAGTTTTCGGTATTTACAACGCCGTCCGAGATTATAAGGCGCGATATGCCGCTCTCGTCCGCCTTAATATCGATATCCTTGCGGCGCACGGTCTCGGATGCGGCTTTTAAAAGTACGGAGATGCTGCCGTTTTCCTCCATTACGGCGTAGTAAACGTCAGCCGGGTCGCCCACGCCGTGCGAGCGCAGCTCGGACATAAGCTCCTCCACGGTGACGCGCACGCGCATAAGCTCCTTCGTGTCCATTTTGCCTTTGTTTATGAGGATGCTCGGCTTGCCGACGAAAAGACGCTTCAGAAACGGAACGCGCGTCATAACAAAAGACAGTATCACCTCAAGACAGACGACGACGCAGACGGGGATCACGCCGTACGCGATTGGCACGTTCTGCGCGAGAATGGGCTGAGACGCAATCTGCGAAAGCAAAAGCGTGGTCACCAGCTCCGAAGGCTGAAGCTCGCCTATCTGCCGCTTTCCCATCAGCCGCAGCACGAGCAGAAGTATAAGATAAATGATAACCGTTCTGAAAAAAATAACCGTCATAAAAACCCCGCTTTGATTATGCTCAAAGCGGGGATAATTATTCAGTTATGCTCAAATAAGCTCCAGTATGCGGCAGGTCAGGTCGTACGTTCTTTTGACCGACGCAATGCCTAAACGTTCGTTCACGGAATGTATGTCGTGAAGCTCCGGCCCGTACGATATACAGTCAAGACCCGGGATCTTATCCGCAAAAAGTCCGCATTCAAGGCCGCCGTGCGTCGCGGTTATCACGGCTTCTTTTCCGTAAACGTCGCGGTAAGCGGCGAGCGCCGCATCGCGCAGAGGCGAGACTTTTTTGTACTCCCAGCCGGGATATTCGCCGTGCGTGCTGACGCTGCCGCCGGCAAGCTCCGTTATCGCTGATATTCTGTCGAGCAATTCTTTCTTTTGCGATAAAACGGACGATCTTACGGCAAAACTGTATTTTAAGCAGTCTTTTTCAAGCTTTATTATGCCCATGTTCAGCGACGTCTGAACGAGACCTTTTATATCGCTGCTCATGTTCTGTATGCCCTGCGGCATTATATACAGCGCGGTGAGCAGTTTTCCGGTGTCTTTTACCGTTACCGTGTCGCCTTTGCCGCTCGACTTGCAGGCGTTAAGCGCGACGCCGGGGTCGGACACGGAAAGCTCGTGCTTGTAAATGCCGTCGTATTCTGCGGCAAGCTTCTCGAATTTGTCGCAGTCTATGCCGGATACGGCGACCGTCGCCGTCGTTTTGGACGGGATGACGTTGTCGAATTCCCCGCCCTGCAGATCGATCAGGCGCAGCGGCAGAAGCTTTGACGCTTTGTATAAAAATCTGCTTATGAGTTTGGTGGAGCTGCCGCGTTCTTTATCAATATCGCAGCCGGAATGACCGCCGAGCAGACCGGAAACGGTGACGACGTAAGAAACGAGCCCGTCGCCGAATTTTTCGCGAACTACGGGTATCTCGCAGTTTGCGCGCATGCCGCCGGAACAGCCGGCGGTGAAAACGCCCTCCTCCTCGGAGTCGATGTTCAGCATCCGCTTGCCGCGCAGAACGGAAACGTCAAGCCCCGCCGCGCCGAACATTCCCGTTTCCTCGTCCGTTGTGAAAACGGCTTCTATCGGCGGGTGCGACAAAGACTTGCTGTCAAGTATCGCAAGCGCCATCGCGACGGCTATCGTGTCATCGCCGCCGAGAGAGGTCTTCTCCGCGCGCAGATAATCTCCGTCCACGACGAGCTTTATCGGCTCGACTGACATATCCATAGGATCGTCCGGGTGTTTGGCGCAGACCATGTCGAGATGCCCCTGGATGATGACCGGCTCTTCGTTTTCCCTGCCCGCCGAGCCTTCTTTGTAAATGACGACGTTGTTGTATTCGTCATGATAGCACAAAAGCCCGCGCCGTTTTGCGAATTCAACGCAAATATCGCTTATCGCCTTTGTGTTTCCCGACCCGTGCGGAACGGACGACAAAGCCTCAAAATATTTGAATACGGATAAAGGTTTGCATTTTTCCGGAAATTCCATATCATAATTCTCCCGTGATGTTTTAAGTAGTTATATTATACCATTTGATTTTGCAAAAATCAAGTATTTTTTTGTTGTCCGGCGGTTTTTACGTTCATTAAAATTACACATCAAATTCAATATTATGCCTTGATTTTTAAATTGCCGTATGCTATAATTGCAGGCACAACCGAAACGGAGACATAGCTCAGCTGGTTAGAGCATCCGCTTGACGTGCGGAAGGTCTAGGGTTCGAATCCCTCTGTCTCCATAACGAAAGAAGACGCCATCAGGCGTCTTCTTTCGTTATGCTACACTACATGAGAGGGATTCGAAGCAGCGTTAAGAAAACGAGCCGGGGGCTCGTTTTTAGCGGTGACCGAAGATTTTTGCGAAGCACACGGAATGAAGTCTGCACTTATGCTTCGCAAAAATCAAGAACGAATCCCTCTTGTTTGGGGTCAATTCAATCAGAGGGATTCGAAGCAGCGTTAAGAAAACGAGCCGGGGACTCGTTTTTATTCAATAGAGCGGGGGCTTGCTCCCGCCGACCGCCGCGCCCTCTCGAATCTTTGATCCGTGGGAGCCGGGGTTCCCCACCGCGAAGAGCGGTGGGGGTTCCCGGGAGGGGTAAGGGGGTTTGGGGGTTGACGAGCCTTGCGCTTCCGGGGGAAGATGAAGCAAGGCGAGGAAAGCGCAGCGGTCGAAAAAAATCAAGCACAGTCGCGGCAGCGACGCGCAGATTTTTTCGGGCACCGCAAGCGGGCATGGGTGAGAAACACCCAAACGAAATCTGCACGGCATATCATCTCGTGCCACCCTCTGAATTCTGAATTCTTAATTCTTAATTCTTATTGTTTCCGCGCCCCCTCAAATCTTTTGAGGGAGGGGAAAGAGGGGGCTTGGGGGAGGTTGAGGGGTGGGCTCCACCCAAAGCGAACGGCTTGCACGGCATATCGGCTCGTGCCGCCCTCTGAATTCTTAATTCTTAATTCTTATTGTTTCCGCGCCCCCTCAAATCTTTTGAGGGAGGGGAAAGAGGGGGCTTGGGGGAGG
>JAEEGW010000309.1 GCA_016280525.1 Clostridiales bacterium | reverse complement strand
ACTTTGTATAAAGGCGTGCCGTTTTTGAACAGCAGCGCTTCACCTTTGCCGCCGGCTATGCCTATATCGCATTCGCGCGCCTCGCCCGGTCCGTTCACCGCGCAGCCCATAAGCGCGACTTTTATCTTTTTAGACGGTTTAAGTTCGTTTTTTATACCGTCAAACGCCTCGCACAGTTTTATAAGATCTATTTGCGTTCTGCCGCACGTCGGGCAGGATACGACGGTTATCTTGTCATCCGTCATTCCGAGCGCGTCAAGCAGCTCTTTTGCCGCTTTTACCTCGTTTACAGGGTCGTCTGTCAGCGATACTCTTACCGTATCGCCTATCCCGTCGCATAATAGCGAACCTATGCCTACGGCGCTTTTGAGCTTGCCTGTGCGCGCAACTCCCGCCTCCGTAACGCCTAAATGCAGCGGATAATCGCATTTTGCCGCGATTATGCGGTTCGCCTGTATCATGGTTTTTAAATCAGATGATTTTACGGAAATGACTATGTCAGAAAAATCAAATTTCTCCAGCAGCGATACGTGGTAAAACGCGCTTTCCGCAATGGCTTCCGCCGTCGGTGCGCCGTATTTTTGTAAAATATGCTTTTCAAGCGAGCCGCCGTTTACGCCTATGCGTATAGGTATGTTTTTTCTTTTTGCTGCTGATACGACGTCTTTTACGCCCTGCTCGGAGCCTATATTTCCGGGATTTATGCGTATTTTGTCTATTCCAGCCTCTATACAGCGAAGCGCTATACGGTGATCAAAATGTATATCAGCGACAAACGGTACCGACGGATAACGCGTTTTATATTCATAAATAGCGTCGGCTGTCTTTATATCCGGCACGGCAAAGCGTATTATATCACAGCCGGCAGACAAAAGTGCGTCTATCTGCCGGCAGCTTGCCTCAATATCATCGGTCTTTGTGTTTAACATAGACTGTACCGCTATCGGGTTATCGCCGCCTATGACACAGCCGTTTATTTTGATTTCTCTTGTTATTCTTCTCATCCTATAAGTGAAAATATATCCTTGAACGTTATTACAATCATCAAAAGTATCAGAACTATTATCCCTGCGAAATGTATATATCCTTCATATTTCGGCGGTATCGGTTTTCTGATTATCATTTCTATCAATACGAACAACACTCTCGATCCGTCAAGCGCGGGGATCGGCAGAAGGTTGAAAACGCCTAAATTCATAGATATGAATATACACATATAAACAAGGCTCGATATGCCGGCCTTCGCGCTTTCCGCAACGGTCTTCGTAACTCCTACGGGTCCGGACAGAGTGCTTAAGCCGAAACGTCCGGTTATAAGCGATATGAACGAATCCCATATCATTTTGATCGTTGAAAACGACGAGTAAAACGAATACGCAATAACGTTGCCTAAATTCTTTTTAAGCGCGCTTACCTTGAAAAACATATCGCCGAACTTAGTTCCGCTTTCTTCTATCGTCGGAAACACAACGGAGCTTAAAACAACTTTTTCACCGTTTCTTATAACGGTTAGATCGGTCGGCTCGTAGCCCTTGTTCATTATCTCGTACGAAAGCTCCTGGTAGTAATGAACGCTCGTCTTGCCGACTTTAACGATCCTGTCGCCGACTAAAAGTTCTTCGCTCTGCACCTGTACGTATTCCGGGTCTATTTCGGCAACGGTAGTGCCTCCTATAAGAAACGACGGCGTCGCAACAAGTATCGTCATAAGGATAACGCCCAGCGTTATGTTCGTCAGCGCGCCCGCGCTCATTATTATAAGGCGTTTCCAGGGCTTCTGTCTGTTTATGGCGTGCGGATCGTCAGATTCCTCGTCCTCGCCCGCCATGCTCACAAAGCCGCCTATCGGAAACAGGCGCAGCGAATATCTTATACCGCTTTTTTTGCTGACGTGAGAAATGAGCTTCGGTCCCATACCGACCGAAAACTCTTTTACGGTAACTTTAAAAAGCCGGGCGGTTATGAAATGTCCGAATTCGTGTACGAGTATAAGCAGGCCGAATATGAATATCGCCAGAAGTATATATAAAATGTTCGTTATAGTTGACGAAACGCTTAAAGTCATCATTATTTAAGTAACGTCTCCTTGTATGAATACGCGTAAGCGCGCGACTCCGCGTCACAGGAAAGGATCTGTTCAAGCGACGGGTCGGCAACGTTATCGGTCTTTTCGATAACCGCTTCCGTTATTCTGTAAATATCGTTGAATCCAATTTTTTCGTGCAAGTACAGATCGACCGCAGCTTCGTTTGCGGCGTTATACGCGCACGGCAGTATGCCGCCCTGTTTTGCGCAGTACTGCGCGACCGAAAGCATCTTAAACGCGTCCGTGTCCGGTTCTTCAAACGTAAGCGGCGTTTTTGTCAGATCAAGCTCGGGTATAACGCCCTCGCATCTGTCCGGGTACGTCAGCGCATACTGGCCGGGAAGCCGCATATCAGGCACGGATAGCTGAGCTATAACGGAATTATCCGCAAATTCAACCATGGAATGAACTATGCTCTGCCTGTGTATAAGCACTTTAATTATATCGTACGGCACTTTGAACAGGTGCATGGCTTCGATTATCTCTAGGCCTTTGTTCGCGAGCGTAGCGCTGTCCACGGTAATTTTTCTGCCCATGTTCCAGGTCGGATGATCAAGCGTGTCGCACAGCCGCACGTGTTCGAGCCTATCAAAGCCGTAGCCGAAAAACGGACCGCCGGAACACGTAAGAAGTATGCGTTTTACCTCGCTTTGTTTGCCGTTTTTAAGGCACTGGAATATGGCGCAGTGCTCGCTGTCTACCGGCAGTATCTCGGTGTTATGCTCCGACGCGGTCTTATTTACTATATGCCCCGCCAGAACCATACTTTCCTTGTTCGCAAGCGCGAGCGTTTTGCCGGACTGAAGGGTCGAGAGGGTCGGCAAAAGACCGTTTTTGCCGGATATCGCGTTATAAACGAGATCGCAGTCGTATTCTTTAACAGCCTCGCACATTGCGTCGTAGCCGGATATGATT
>JAEEGW010000308.1 GCA_016280525.1 Clostridiales bacterium | reverse complement strand
CGTCCATGACGTGGACATCTATTACCGTTTCTTAGGCAAAGTGGATTAAAAGCAAACAAAAAGATTAAAAACCAAACCACCTGTTTCCTTAATTATGGGAAACGGGGGTGGGGAACCACCAAGAGCGCCGTTTGCGGCGCACAGATCGTCGGCTCCGCCGACACCGATTTTTATTCTTTATTCTTTCTTATTTATTCTTTATTATTTAAAGCGGACGACCCGAGGGGTTCCCCGTTGCGAACAGAGTGAGCAATGGGGGTTCCCGAACAATGGTCGCCCCTACAATATCAAAATTAAAAGGAGCACACCTATGAACGGCATCTGGATACGCGTAAACGAGCGTCCCACACAAACGCATTTTTACTATTTTAAGAAGAAGATCACGGCGGGAAAGGTCAATTTCCTGAAAATCGACGTCTGCGCCGACACGCGCTATCAGCTTTATATAAACGGCGTCCTCTGCTGCGAGGGACCGTGTCAGGGCTCGTGGTATCAGAGATATTACGAAACCGTGGACTGTTCGGATAAGCTCAAAGAGGGTGAAAACGATGTAACCGTAAAGGTGATGTACGTACACGACGGCGCGTTCATCTCCACTTTCAAAAAGGACCGCGCGGCTCTGTGGCTTCGCGCGAGCTTCGTCTGCGACGGTGAGAGACGAGATTTTCAGTCGGATGACAGCTGGGAGTGTTACAGGGACGATTCCGTTTCTTTTGAGCGCGATATGCACGTCCACTCCTCTATCCCGGAATTCGAGCGTCATACCGCCGAAAAAAATCTGACAAAGGTCGAAATATCGCAATATTACGAGGCGCATACGGAAGCGTCCTGCTACAATCCGTGGGGCTTGAACGAGCCGTACATACTGGAAAAGCGCCCGATACCGCAGATGCAGACGTATCCCGAAAAAGATTTTTCCGTTGATTTAAAAGAAAAAAACGTCATTGAGCTTGACGCGGGCAAATATACGACGGCGAAAGTAAAATTCAATCTCAAAACAAATAAAAAAACAAAGATAAAGATAATTTACGCCGAGTGCCGCCTTACGTCAAACGGCCAGGGCGGCTGGTACAAGAACATGCGCGACGAGGCGGGCGGACTTATTGCCGGAGTGTACGACGAGGTGGAAGTCGACGGTGAATTTACGTTCGAGCCGTTCTGGTACAGGGCGTTCAGATTTATCCGTCTTGAATCGGATAACGAATTTGAGCTGTCTGCCGCCTGTTTTTCCGAGTATTTTTACCCGATGTACGATATCGCAAAGTTTGAATGCTCCTCCCCGGCGTTCAATAAAATGTGGGACGTGAGCATAAACACGGTGCGCTGCTGTATGCACGAGATATACGTGGACTGTCCGTATTACGAACAGCAGCAGTACGACATGGACTCCGCGAACGAGGCGCTTTTCACGTACAGATTCATAGCGGACACGAGGATGCAGAAAAAGTGCATCACCGATATGGCTCACTCACAGATACCGGACGGCATGATACAGGCGAACTATCCGTCAACTTCTATCCAGGTCATACCTGACTTTTCGCTGTTCTTCATCTTCATGGTGCGCGATTATATGCAGTATACGAATGATATAAAATTCGTTCAGTCAATGACCGGATTCATCGACCGCGTGCTTGAGGGATTCCGCAGCTTTGAGGACGGGCGCGGACTTTTCGGCGTCACGCCCTACTGGCCGTTCGTGGACTGGGTCCCCGGCTGGCCCAACGGCGTGCCCGTGGGCGGACTTGAAGAGCCGCTGACCGTGTCAAATCTCATGTACGCGGCGGCGCTCAACGCGGCGGCGGAGATATGCGAGCATTGCGGAAAGATCGGCGCGGCGGCAGATTACAGAGCGCGCGCGTGGCGGCAGAACGAGCTGACGGTAAGATACTGCTACGATAAAGAAAAAGGACTTTTCAAAAACACGCCTACCAGATGCGATTATTCCGAGCATACAACGCTGTGGGCGATACTCTCCGGCGCGTTTACCGGAGATGAGGCGCACGAACTTATGGAGCGCACGGTGAAAGCCGACGTTTCGCGCTGCACGTTTTCCATGAATCACTTCATGCTCCGCGCGCTTGAGCTGTCCGGCTGTTACGACTACGCGGACAAAGTGCTTGACGGCTGGCGCAAAATGCTTGATATGCACTGCACAACGTGGTGCGAGAATCCCGACAGTCCCAGAAGCGAATGTCACGGTTGGTCCAGCGCGCCGGCGTACGAGCTTTCCGCCTGCGTTTTAGGCGTAAAACCCGCCTCGCCAGGTTATGACACGGTAAAGATCGAGCCGTATACGGAGGGTCTTGACTTTGCAAAAGGCGAAGTTCCCACTCCGCACGGAAAAATATACGTGCAGTGGCGCAAAGAAAACGGCGAGGTAAAACTTGAATACACGCTGCCGGACGGGGTAAAGATTGTAAAATAACGTTACAAATGGATTCCACCGACGTAACAATCGGTGGAATTTATGGCGATATATCGCTATTGCGATGCGATATATTTGCGTACCGCAAATGCGATATAATGCTTATGCATTGCGATATGCGCTTCGCGCGTGAAAGACGGACGACCAATGGTCGCCCCTACCGTTCACGTCCCGCAGGGACATATCGCGCCGACAGGTATATCGCACCGATAGGTATATCGCGTTTCGCAGCAGCGAAACATATCGCGTCCCGAAGGGACCATACAGCCGGGCTCCGACCTATGCAATTGACGTTTTTCTATTGACTTATTTCATTTTTTATGATATTATGATCTCAATTACAAAACAAAGGATATGGAAATATGATAGGAACAAATAACGTATCTTTACAGTTCGGCGGGCGTACGCTCTTTGCCGGCGCGGATCTGCAGTTTACGCGCGGCAACTGCTACGGCGTGATAGGCGCAAACGGCGCAGGTAAATCAACGTTTTTAAGGATCCTTTCCGGCGAGCTTGAGCCGACGAAAGGCGAGGTATATAAAACGCCTAACGAGCGCCTCTCCGTGCTTAAGCAGGATCACTACGCGTATAACGACTGCACGGCGCTGCGCACGGTGCTGCTCGGTAACCCGGAGCTTGTCAGGATCGCGGACGAGCGCGACGCGATATACTCAAAAGAGGAAATGACGGAGGAGGACGGAGTAAGAGCGGGCGAGCTTGAGGAAAAATACGCCGAGCTCGGCGGCTACACCTCCGAATCCGACGCGGAAATACTTTTAAACGACCTCGGCATAACAGACGAATATCACTACACGCCCATGTCGGAGCTTTCCGACGCGCAGAAGGTCAAGGTGCTTTTAGCGCAGGCGCTTTTCGGCAATCCGGATATACTTCTTATGGACGAGCCGACGAACGGCCTTGATCTGGTAACGGTCAACTGGCTTGAGGATTTTCTGGCGGATCTTGACAGCACGGTCATAGTCGTATCGCACGACAGACACTTTTTGAATAACGTCTGCACGCATATAGTCGACGTGGACTTCGGCAAGATTACGATGACCGTAGGCAACTACGATTTCTGGTTCGAATACACGCAGATACGCCAGCGTCAGATGCGCGAGCAGAACAAGAAGAACGAGCAGAAGGCGAAAGAACTGCAGGAATTCATACAGCGCTTCTCCGCAAACGCTTCAAAATCAAAGCAGGCGACGTCAAGAAAGAAGCTGCTTGAATCGATCAACCTGTTTGAGATGCCCGTATCGTCGCGCCGCTTCCCGTTCATCAGCTTCGAGCCGTCGCGCTCCATAGGAAACGACCTGCTTGAAGTGAACGATCTGTGCAAGACCATAGGCGGCAGAGTCGTTCTCGACCACGTGAGCTTCATCCTGCGCCCGCGCGACAAGGTCGCGTTCGTAGGAGACGACCCGATCGCGAGAACTACGCTGTTCAAGATATTGGCAGGCGAAATGGAGCCGGATTCCGGATCGTATAAATGGGGCGTTACGACTAAGGTCGCGTATATGCCGCAGGACAACTCCGAGTATTTTGACGGACATGAAGAAAATCTCGTGGACTGGATACGCGCCTGCTCGACTCTGACGTACGAGTCCGACGTGCGCGGCTGGCTCGGAAAACTGCTCTTCTCCGGTGACGAGGCACTGAAACAGGCAAAGGTCCTCTCCGGCGGCGAGAAAGTCCGCTGTATGCTCTGCCGCATGATGCTCTCCGGCGGAAACGTGCTTATAATGGACGAGCCGACGAACCACCTCGACCTCGAATCGATAACCGCGCTGAATAACGGTATGACAAGATTTCCCGAATCCATACTTTTCTGCTCGCGTGACCATCAGCTCAACCAGACCGTCGCGAACAGGATAATAGACGTCACCGCCGGTAATTTCTATGACAGACTGACGACATACGACGAGTATTTAGAGGAAACAAAATAAAGCATTAAACCGGGCGATCAATGATCGCCCGGTTTTTTAAAGAATAAATAATAAAGAATAAAAATCGGTGTCGGCTATGCCGACGATTTGTGCGCTTCGCGCTCTTGGGGCTCCCCGCCCCCCTTTCCGGGAACCCCCAAAAACTCGTTCCTCGTTTTCGGGGAACCCCTTTTTCCGCCCCCCTAACCCCCCGCCTTCCCCCCGAAGTATCGGGGCTTTTTTGCTGGCGAAAAACGGACGAGCAATGCTTGCCCCTACAAGCGGGGCGTCGATAGGGGTTCCCCGTTGCGAACTCGTGAGCAATGGGGGTTCACGTAGCCGCCCCCTACCATCTGAATTCTGAATTCTTAATTCTTAATTCGCGCCCCCTCAAATCTGTGATTTGACGGGAGGGGTAAGAGGGGTTTGGGGAGTTTGTCGAGGGGTTCCCCGTTGCGAACACTGTGAGCAATGGGGGTTCACGAGAGGGGTGGGCACTTCCCCAAACAAATCGTCGGCGGTAGGGGTTCCCCGTTGCGAACCGGAGAGCAACGGGGGTTCGCGTAGCCGACACCTGTTTTTATTCTTTATTCTTTATTCTTTATTCTTTATTCTTTATTCTTTCTTCTTTTCTTTATTATCACCGCGGCGATGACGGCGGCGGTGACCGCGACTGCGGCTGCGGCGGCTATGATCGGCAGCAATACAGAGCCTTTGCTGTCCGTCTCTTTCGGCTCGCTTGCGTTTGTTTCCTTCTCTGTCTGAACTTCGGTTTCCGTCTCATCCGCTTTTTCCGGTGCGTTATAGACCGACAGGCAGTATTTGTATCTGCCCTCGGGCGCGACGTCTCCGTTTTCATAGAAATCGAGTATATTGCCGTCGCTTTGCATATTGTCCGACCATTTGAAATTGACGGTGAACGAGCTGCAGCTGTCTATGCCGAGCATTATTCTCGGCACGGCTATCTGAAGCGTCTTACCTTTCGCGCTGTACTGCACTTGACCAACGGCCTCCCACTCCCAGCCGCCTTTGCTGCGCTCAAGTGTCGTACGGCTTTCGTCTGCGGGCGTCTGTCTGTTTACGATATACTGGAAGCTCTCCCAGTTATCCGCAGATACCGCCGCCCCGTCTTTATCTGCGACTTCAAGTAAAAGCCGCATCCAGCCGGGATCGGTGTACGGCGTGAGGTCATCTTTCGTTTCGACTTTGAAATATACGTTTGACGCGTCGTACGTTGCTTTGCACGATACGATATCGTTTCTGCCGGTATTGTTTATATACCTGTAATTCGTCTTCGTTTCGTTGTTTATATATCCTCTCGCGCGGCGGTCGAATACGTCGCCCTGGTACGTTTCATACGTGCGTGATACCTTGTCCCAGCCGTCGCCCGTGGTTATATCCACCGTCACCGGCTCGTCTACCGCCGGCAGAGCCGAGGTGCCTTTATACCTGCGTATGTATTGTACGAGCTGATAGTAATAGTGATCCTTCAGATCGCCTTTTGACGGCTCTATATCGCGGCTGTATTCGTCACTGAAATTGTCCGGGAAAGCGTTTTTCACGCCCCAGAAATCCTCAAACCGTCCGGCGACCCACTCGTTCCAGCCCGTCACCCAGACGAATTCCGGGTCTATGTCGAGCGCGTATTCCCATTGAATCTCAAAATACTTGCCGTACAGCTTTGCGTTCTCGCGCTCGTCCGTCTTCTCCGCTATCGGATCGTAATGGCGACCGTAGACCTGATATTTCGGGTTGTTCATGGCGGTGAGGTGCGTTT
>JAEEGW010000307.1 GCA_016280525.1 Clostridiales bacterium | reverse complement strand
TACAAATGAATTGCGCTTCGCGCGTGAATTGGCTCCGACGTGAATTGGCTTCGCCGTGAATTGACGCTGTCGCGTCATTATTACTCAATATACCTTGAAATGTGATATTCTCCTGTTTTCATATTAACTAAGATCATATCGTTTAACAGACCTATTTTGTCCGTACCTATACTGTAATTCGGTACGGTTATTATAGATATCCAGTCACCGCATATCGGCCAACTTGTACCGTACATACTTGACATTCCCCAGGAATACGGCTCCGCTTCTTCTATATGACATAAAAGGCGTGATTCTCCCGTATCGAGAGACATAATAAATATATCTCCGTTGTTATACCGCGTTCCCTGAAACGCGCTTAGAGGATCGCGTTTTTTTTCTTCACCTTTTGCATAAACGCCCATATACAGCATTTTATCTCCGCATATTATGGGAAATTGACATGATTCCACTAAGTATTTTACAAACTCACCATTTCTTGACAACTCAGCTACAGACATATACACGGTGTCTTTTATATCATAATTGCGGTGAAGCTTGCTTTTATATATCAGCGGATTATACGGTCTCGGATCTTCACCAAGCAGATCCGTAGATACAAACACTTGCTCCCCGGTCTCTTTATTTATATTCATACCCCATACGAGCATATCCCAGCGGATCATCGCCAGATTATATCCGTACTGCGGTTTTACAGGTTCTATTTCACTGGTTTCCGTGTTTAATCTGAGCAATCCTTTGTCGGACGGTTTGAAATAAATGTACCGTTTATACTGACGCAGCTCGAGAATGATAACGGTGGTTTCGTAAATCGTTTCTTTTACCGTAGTATCAATGTTATACGAATATAATACGTATTTATTTATGGTTTGGTCGCGCATTATACCGTACATAACGTTACCTATACCGACAACGTCAGTCGTGCCGTAAAATGGACAAGACACGCTGTTGTGCTGACAAAACGGATCGGCGCATACCGTTGTGCATTCTCCGGTGGCAACGTTTCGTTTCAGTATAAGACAATATCCTTTCGCGTCAGAATTGTTGAAAACGTAGTCTCCATCAACAGTCCCGGGATCATAATTGAAATCGTAATCGTATTGCCAGTCATAGCTGTGGTCGATCTCAATTAAAGCATCTTCCCCGGTTGTCGTTATCATGCTTTCGCTTTCATCTTCTATGATTGTTACGCCTTTGCAGGATATCAGAGCTGTGGTGAAGATTGATAAAAGCAGAAGAATGCATATTATTTTTTTCATAATAACTCCGTTTACAAATGAATTGCGCTTCGCGCGTGAATTGGCTCCGCCGTGAATTGGCTTCGCCGTGAATTGACGCTGTCGCGTTATTATTACTCAATATACCTTGAAATGTGATATTCGCCTGTTTTCATGTTGACTATTACCATATCGTTATACACGCTGATCTTATCGGTCGACGTAGGATAATTCGGCGATATGTATATGCCGATCCAGTCACCGCAGATCAGTTTATTATGACTATCGCTGAAACCTATGATATTTACGCCGTCCACGTGGCACAAAAGCCGTGATTCTTCTGTATCAAGCGGCAGTATGAAAATATCACCGTTTGAGTACATCGTTCCTTTTGACGGATCTTTCGGGTCATACAAACGCGGAACGCCGTCGTCCACAGGTCCGAGGTATACGCGATTTCCGCCGACCACGATAGGAGTTCTGCACATTTCCACCAGAACCTTTTCTACGTTGCCAGCTCTGTCAAGCTTTAACAATTTTGTATACTGAACGTTGTCTGCAACCGCGGCGCTTTCATGATTAGAACCCATATATATCTGCGGATTAAACGGTTTGGGATCGTTTCCCAAAAGGTCGGTGGCAGTGAATGTTC
This sequence comes from Clostridiales bacterium, assembly GCA_016280525.1. Lineage (GTDB taxonomy): Bacteria > Bacillota > Clostridia > Oscillospirales > CAG-272 > UBA1248. The sequence continues at coordinate 2,011 of JAEEGW010000307.1, read as the reverse complement.
TTTCTCCTGTTTTTTTGTTTCTTTGCTCAAATATTATCATGCCCCAGCGTAAAAAACTGAATGTTCCCCAATACGGTGTGACCTTTTCCGTCTCACCCGTTATCGTGTTATATCTGTGAAAGCCCGTATCTTTCAATTTATAATACACGTAGTTTTTATAGACGTACAAATCGCTAATTGTCACTTTGCTCTCAAGTATGTTTTTCTTTTCGTTCGTATCAACGTTATATGAATAGAAAACGTATCTGTTTATATTTTCGTCATTCATATAGCCGTACACGGTGTTCCCTACGCCTACGACTTCAGTAGTCCGGTAAAACGGACACGATTTGCTGTTGTGCTCACAAAACGGATCGGTGCATACCGTGGTACATTCTCCCGTATGAACGTTCCGTTTCAGTATCAGATAATGCCCTCCTGCTATGGAGATGTTGAATATATAGTCGCCTCCGACACTACCGCTGTCATAGTCAAAATCATAATCATACTGCCAGTCGAAGCTGTGATCTATACCGTCGTCAACGGATTCAGTCTCAACGTTCGTATCCGCTGTTGATTTCTCCGTTGTTTCTGAAGTAACAGCTTCCGTTTCGGTCTCTGTTTCGGTTTGATCTTCAATAACCGTTACGCCTTTACAGGATGCCAGTGCAGTTATAAGTATTGACAACAGCAGAATTATACATATTATTTTTTTCATAATAACTCCGTTTACAAATGAATTGCGCTTCGCGCGTGAATTGGCTCCGCCGTGAATTGGCTCCGCCGTGAATTGACGCTGTCGCGTCATTATCACTCTATATACCTTGAAATATGGTATTCACCGGTTTTCATGTTTACTATGACCATATCGTTGAAAATTCCGATTTTATCTTCATCAAGCGGATGATTCGGAAAAATCATTACTGCTATCCAGTCCCCACAAAGCATGAGGTTAAGATTTGACGTTCCCCACGTATAAGGCTCCGCTTCTTCAATATGGCATAAAAGCCTTGATTTAAATGTATCAAGCGGCGCGATATAAATATCTCCGGCGGTACTTACTTCACCTTTTGACGGGTCGTCATGATCAACCGGACGTGTAGTTTTACCATCCCCCAAATACAGCATATTGCTGCCTACTATAATTGCCTTATTTGAGTGTTCTATAAGCATCTTTTCTGTTTCTCCGTTTCTGTCAAGCTGAACGTAAGACGCTTTGCCGGTTTGCTCGTCATATATAACACCGTGCAGTTTTCCATTATAAATATAGATATTATAAGGTTTCGGATCATTACCGAAAAGGTCTGTTGCCGTGAAGGTTGCCATTTCTCCCTTATGTTCCTGTATCCATATGATCATATCTCCTGATACTGAGCCGATTTTTCCCGGTTGTGATTTTATGCTCACAGTCTCACCGTTCCTTGTATCCATTCTGAGAGGTCCTTTATCCGTCGGGCGGAAAAAGATATAATATTTATATTGGAGCAGATCATATATTGTGGCCGTCGTTTCGTATATTATTTCCTTTTTATTCGTATCAACGTTGAAGGAATAAAGCACGTTTTTATTTATATTGTCGTCGCGCATAACACCATACATCGTATTGCCGATACCAACAACATATATTGTTTTATAAAACGGACACGACGCACTGTTATGCTTACAGAACGGATCTGTGCATACGGTAGTGCATTCTCCTGTGTGAATGTTGCGTTTCAGAATCAGTGAAGAATTTTTTGCTTCAGCGTTATTGAAAATGTAGTCTCCTTCAACAGTCCCGGGATCGTAGTTGAAATCATAATCGTATTGCCAGTCATAGCTGTGGTCGATCTCAATTAAAGCATCTTCCCCGGTTGTCGTTATCATGCTTTCGCTTTCATCTTCTATAATTGTTACGCCTTTGCAGGATGCCAGTGCAGTTATAAGTATTGACAACAGCAGAATTATACATATTATTTTTTTCATAATAACTCCGTTTACAAATGAATTGCGCTTCGCGCGTGAATTGGCTCCGACGTGAATTGGCTTCGCC
>JAEEGW010000306.1 GCA_016280525.1 Clostridiales bacterium | reverse complement strand
GGCGAAGCCAATTCACGTCGGAGCCAATTCACGCGCGAAGCGCAATTCATTTGTAAACGGAGTTATTATGAAAAAAATAATATGTATAATTCTGCTGTTGTCAATACTTATAACTGCACTGGCATCCTGCAAAGGCGTAACGGTCATTGAAGAAATAAGTGAAACCGAAACAGGAACAGAACAAACAACGACCGGGCAGGAATCTGAAACGGAAACGGGGACTGTCGAAGAAATCAATCACCGCTTTGACTGGCAGTACGATTACGATTTCAATTACGAGCTCGCAAGCGTTGACGGGGATTATATATTCAACAACGCCATGGCAAGCGGATATTATATGATACTCAAACGCAACGTCCATACGGGAGAATGTACGACGGTATGCACCGACCCGTTCTGTCAGCACAACAGCGCCGAGTGTCCGTTTTATGGAACGTCGGACGTTTTCGGTATAGGCAATACTATGTACGGAACGAAGCACGACGACGCCGCTATGAAAAACGTGCTGTATTCATATAACGTGGACACGGGCAAAACGGAGATAATTTATGAGACCAAATCCGTTATATATGATTTGACGCAGTATAAATATTATTTGTATTTCCGTCCGACGGACAAAGGAAATATGCGCCTTGATACGCGGACAGGGCAGATAGAACAGGTAAAACCGCAGTCCGGTTATCAGCTGTCTTTCATACGGTTTGACATGATCATATGGTGTATGGAAATAAATAAGGATACGGGAGAAAAAGTATATACGGCGACAGATCTGTTAGGCGAGGATCCGAGACCTTATGATCCGCAGATATATAAAGGAAAACTGCATAAAAGTTTTTCAACAAACGGCATATATACTACGGTACTTCAGCTGGATAAAGACGGGAATACCGAAAAGACGCTTGTCGAAAAGGGCAGATTTCCGATGATATTCGGCGATCAGATGATCTATCTCGGAGTTTTTCCGGACGGCGAGCCGCACCCGCGCGATCCCGATGACCCCGACAAGGGTACAACCGTAACGAACGGCGACGTTTATTCGGTATCCCTTGACACGGGGGAAACAAAGCTGTTATGCCATATTGAAGAAGCCGAACCTTATTTCTGGGGTTTTTCTTCAAGCAATACGCTTATGTGCGGCGACTGGGCAGCGATAAATACGCCGAGCAATTATCCGTCCGGTACGGATAAGATCGGTACGCAGAGCGACATGATCTTAGTCAACGTAAAAACCGGGGAATATCATATTTCAAGATTTATTGAATAATTCTATTTTTTCTGTAATACACCGCAATAAAAAACACACTATAAAGACAAAGGAATATTTTAAAGGAGTGTATTACAATGAAAAAGAGATTACTTTGTACGCTTTTACTTTTTGCCGTGCTTTTGACCGCCTGCAGGGGTCAGCAGATAATACTCGGCGATGAAACGGAAGAAACGGCGGATATAACGACTGCCGCGGAATCAGCGGATCAGACTGACAACGCATCAAGTGACGCGGAAACAACGGAAGAAGTCACGGCGGCGCCCGAGCCGGAGGAAGACCCGCACCGTTTTGACTGGCAGTACGATATAGCGCCGTATTATCCCGAGGAGGACGATACAGAAGGCGATTACATATTCAACGAGACGGATTTAAACGGCAGTATAGTCGTTTTGAAGCGCAGCGTGCACACCGGCGAATGTACGCCGGTATGTACCGATCCTTTCTGCACGCACGACAACCCGAGCTGCCGGTTTCACACTTCGATGTACGTTAAGAGCATCGGCAACACGATGTACGCGATAAAGATCGACGAGGGAGACGTTGACGACAAGGGAAATCTGAAAAGTACAATATATTCATATAACGTAGATACGGACGAATATAAGACGATTTTTGAAAAGGATTACCCCATACGCTTAAGCGAAATGCGCCGGTACGGGCGGTATCTGTATTTCGAAGTAAGCGGCAGAGACGGCGGTTTAAAAAGACTTGACGTTTATACCGAAGAGGTGCAGAGCATAAAAAGGCCGATAAATTATCAGTTTACCGGCTTTACGGATAATATGATGTTGTGGATACCGAACAGCTATGAAGGAGACTATTTAGCCACGGACCTTGAGGGAAACGACCCTAAGCCGTACGATCCGCTCATTTACGCCGGCAGACTGCACGAATCTGTCGTCGTAAACAACAATATGCCGGGAACGTATATATCGTGGTATATTTTAGATAAAAACGGCGAGAGGGAGAGGATGATAATAGATAAGTGCTTAGGTATAAGCAGGGCGAAAAACAACAGGCTGTATCTCGGTCTGTTCGACGATCTTGAAAAACATCCCATAATCCCCGACAAGCCGGAGGAAGGAAAAACGAAAATGAACGGAGATGTGTATATCCTGCCGTACGACACGGAGGAAGCGCGGCTGCTGTGTCATATCGACAACGTGTCGCTTCATAGTTTTTACTCGGGCGGCTATAACGACTTAAAAACAGGCGACTGGGTCGGCATAATGATACGCCCCACACAGCACTACCTTGAGGAAAACCACCTTGCCGCATACAACGACGGACAGGGCAATATGTCAGCTGAAAGGTGGGTGGATAACGACATGGTAATAGTCAACGTAAAAACCGGAGAGTACGTAATTTCAAGGTATATGGAGTAATAATGGCGCGTAAGCGTCAATTCACGGCGAAGCCAATTCACGGCGGAGCCAATTCACGCGCGAAGCGCAATTCATTTGTAAACGGGGTTATTATGAAAAAAATAATATGTATAATTCTGCTGTTGTCAATACTTATAACTGCACTGGCATCCTGCAAAGGCGTAACGGTTATTGAAGATCAAACCGAAACAGAGACCGAAACGGAAGCTGTCACTGCAGAAACGACGGAGGAATCAACAGCGGATACGAACGTTGAGACTGAACCCGTTGACGACGGGATAGACCACAGCTTCGATTGGCAGTATGATTATGATTTTGACTATGACAGCGGCAGCGTTGAAGGCGATTATATATTTAACGAAAATTTAGCAAGCGGATATTCCCTGATATTGAAGAGAAACGTTCACACAGGTGAGTGTACCACGGTTTGCACAGACCCTTTCTGTGAACACAACAGTAATTCATGTCTGTTTTACGGTTCAACTTATATAACGAGTGTCGGCAATACGATGTATGGTTTAATGAATGATACGCACATAAACAGATACGTTTTGTATTCGTTCGACGTGGATAAAAACGAGAAAAAGAACATAATTGAGAGTAAAACACCGATTTCTGAATTATTTTCATATAAGTATTACATCTTTTATAAAATGGTGGATACCGGATTTCACAGAATGGATACGAGGACCGGTGTAGAAGAAAAGGTCAAGCCGCAGCATCCGGCACAGCTTTATTTCATCCGTTGGGGTTTGCTTATATGGATGTATATGAACACAACGACGGGACAGCGTACTTATACCGCCACGGATCTTTTGGGCGAAGATCCGAGACCGTTTAATCCGCAGATATATATGGGATCACTGCATTCATCAATAAGCAAATCCGGATATACGACAATATCAAAGCTTGACAAAAACGGAAACGTTGACAAGGTGATGATAGAAAAGGGCTATATGCCGATGGTTGTTGGTGAAAATATGATATATTTCGGGCCTGTAGCGGATGATGAACCGCACCTGTACGATCCTGATGATCAGACAAGAGGAATTATGTACTCAAACGGTGATATTTTCATTATGTCGTTAGAAACAGGGGAAACAAGACTTTTATGTCACGTCGACGGGATAAATATCGTAAGCTACGGTTTCGCGCATAACAGACTTATATGCGGAGACTGGATAGGTATTGTGATATCGCCCAATTATCCGCTGACGACAGATAAGATCGGCGAGTATAACGATATGGTCATAGTCAACATGAAAACCGGAGAATATAATATTTCAAGGTATATAGAATGAAACTGTTAAAATTTGAACTGCTTAAAACGGTAAGAAACAAATTCATAGTATTTGTCGTCCTTGCTCTGCTTATCGCAAACGGCGTGACGGCGTTTTACCTGTGCAAGCCGGAGGACGACGCGGCGACGGAGAATTACGCGGAGGCTGTGGAGGATCTTTTGGCGGACACGGCGAAAAAGTATTCCACGCTTGAAAACAAAGACGGATTTTTAGGCAGGTATTATACACAGATAAAAGATATGTATTCCGCGCTTGAAACGGATAAGGAACAGAAGCAGGTGAGCGGCTGGGGACAGTATCTCTGCTGCGGATTTGTGAATCTGTTTCTTCTGACCGCGTGTGCGTTCTGCGCCGCGTTCACGTTCCGGCGTGAAAAAGAGACCGGCGAGATGATAACGCTTTACTCGTCCGCAAACGGGCGAGGAAATTACGTTGTCATAAAGCTATTGTCGTCTTTGCTTATAGTTCTTGTTTTCGTCTTGTCGTTCTGCGCCTCGTCCCTGCTCGGCGTATTTGCAAAAAACGGCTTTGCCGCGTTTTCCGGCGGCGGCGCGCGGATACAGGACTTAAAAGCCTTTACGTACGCGCCGTATGAGATAAGCGTTTTCCGCGCGTTTCTGCTGTCGGTCGTATATAAGATCCCCGTCTGCGCCGCGTTTTACGCGTTCTGCGGCTGTGTTGCATATCTGTTTGACAGCGGAATCGTATCGCTTTCGTTTTCAGCCGTTTTGATGTACGGCTCGTATTACGCAATGGGGCGTATTTATACAAACGGAAATTCGTTTATCAAAAACAGCAATCTGTTCGCCGCGATGCGGTCGGCGTCGCTCTTAGGCGAGCTGCGCGGAACGGATATTTTCGGGCTCTGTATACCGACGTACGTATTCAACGCCGTGTTCCCGGCGCTTCTTGCAGCTGTTTTTGCAGCGGTCTTCGCGCTGCTGCATATCAAACGCGCGGGCATAAAGATAAAACTGCCGAAGATCAAGCCGAAAAAGCAAAAGGATGAAAGATCCGCTAAGCCGCTTCCGCTTCACGGCTTTGAGCTTAAAAAGCTGACGAAAAGCAGGATAACGGTCGTTATCATAATCCTGCTGTTCGCCGTCCGCTGCGTCGTGTCGTTCGTCTCGCCTCATTTTTCGTCAATGGACGAGATGGTGTATAAGTATTACTGCGACAAATGGCAGGGACCGATGACGGAGAAATTCGACGCGGAATTTCTGCACGAGCAGAGAAAAGTCGGCACGGGTTACGCGATATCAAGCGGCCGCGACATAGATTACAGTCTATTAGACGAGTTCGGAATGGACGCAAGCGACCTTGAGGCGTATTACCGTATGCGCTATGACGGGCTTCTGTTGTTCAGAGAGAAGATAGACCGCTTAAGAGAGCTGCGAGACCGGGGGATCGACGTGCCTATACTGTACGACGGCGGATATAAACGCTTTTTCAACTCCGGCGCGGATATATTCCTTATCTTAGCGGCCGTTTATATATGCACGTATCTGTTTTCATACGACTTTGCGAACAGAACGCACGACATAGTAAAAACGACGTACAACGGCGGCAAAAAGCTTTTTAAAACTAAGCTTTTGACGTGTATTACTTTATCCGCCGTGCTTTACGCGGCTTTCACGGCGGTGTCCGCTGTCTCGATCTTCTCGTATTTCGGCATGATGGAACCGACGGCGCCGTTATACACCGTACCCGGCTTTGAATTCACCGGTATCATGCCTCTGTGGGCGTATCTGGTTCTGATGATCTTAGTGAGGTTCGCGGGCGTGATCATGCTTTGTCTGTTCTGCTGCGGGCTGAGTTTGCTTTTGAAAAACAATCTCACGTCGTTTACCGTATCCGCGTGCCTGTACGTTTTCCCGACGTTTCTGCTGTCGGGTGCCGAGGGCAGGGCCGCGCACTGCGTGGATCTGTCGTATATGCTGGACGGCTCGGGCTTTATACAAACGGCGCAAAGCCCGATTTTGTACGCCGTATCGGTATTCGTCTGCGTTATGATACCGCTTATACTAATCATACCGCACACCGTCAAAATCAAAGATAAATAGGAGGCTTAAAATGAAGCTTGTAATAGAAAACGTAAGCAAAAGCTATAAGCAGAACAAGGCGCTGTCTGGCTTTACCCTGACGATGACGCCGGGCATTTACGCTCTGCTCGGACCGAACGGATCGGGGAAATCGACGCTTATGAATATTATAACGGACAACCTGAAAGCCGACGGCGGAACGATAAAATTCAACGGAAAAGACATATCAAAAATGGGGCGGGAATACCTGAAACTGCTCGGGTATATGCCGCAGTATCCCGGTATTTATCCGCAGTTTTCCGCCGAGGAATATCTTTACTACATGGCGGCGCTGAAGGGCGTGAAGGATCCGGAGAAGCAGATAGACAGCGTGCTTGAAGAGGTCGAGCTACTTGACGTGAGACGCAAAAAGACCGCGTATTTTTCCGGCGGCATGAAACAGAGGCTCGCGCTCGCTCAGGCTGTTCTCGGCGATCCGAAAATACTCGTGCTCGACGAGCCGACCGCGGGCATGGATCCGAAGCAAAGGATAGCGATAAGAAATTACATTTCAAAGACCGCGTTTGATAAAATCGTTATCATTGCGACGCACGTCGTATCGGATATCGAATACATCGCGGGAAATATCGTTATGTTAAAAAAAGGCGTCATCGTAGACAACGCGCCGCCCGCCGAGCTGCTTGAAAAAATATCCGGCAAAGTCTTCCGCGTAAACGCCAAAGAAGAAGACGTAACGGAATATCAGAGAAAATTCAAAGTCACCAACATTTCAAAGGAGGATACCGGCGGCGTATCCTTACGCATACTGTCCGATACGGCCCCGACGGAAAACGCGGTCCCCGTCTCACCCACGCTTGAAGACTATTATCTGCACGTCTTTAACGAAAGCCGGAGCGTGTGACAGCTCATTCGCAAAACTCAGCGGGAAAAAGTGTGCAGGTTTTGGAAAATAAATAATAATAAAGAATAAAAACAGGTGTCGGCGAAGCCGCAGAATTTGAAGCCTCATCCGTCGGCTCCGCCGACATCTTCTTTCGAAGGAGAAGGTTTATTTCAAAAATTCCGCGTAAACGAGCGTATTAGGTTCAAGCGTCAGATCAAAATTTCCGGACAACGTGACTGTCAGCTCCAGATCCGATACGGCGTCGAGAGTGTATACGTTCGCCGTTTTTGCGTCGGCGTGTACGGTAATTCTTTTCGGCTCATCGTTGAAATTCGTTATCATAAGCGCGTATCCGTTATCCGATGCGGAGGCAAGGGTAAATACGCCGTCTTCGTCGGCCGTTTCTATCGGCGCGCCGAATTGCTTGACTTTATTGAACGCGAGCATTGCGTAAAACGGTTTTTCCGGCGCTTTCGTGTACTCGTTGAACAGCCCGCAATACGATATGAGCATGACCTGCGCGTCGTAATACATCGCCAGATCGACCGGCAGTTTCTGCAGGCGTATCAGCGTCTCGCCGACGAAGGCCGCAGCTTTTATACTTTTTCTGTGCCTGCCGTCCGTTTCGCCCGGCGCGTTGTAATTCCATTCGTCAAGCACGCTTTCCGCCGCGGTAAAACCGAATTTGTCAAGAAGTTTACGGCAGTATGCGGCGAACACGGCTATCTCATCCGGCTCGTCTGTGTAGACGTGCCAGCTGAAAAAGTCGAGCGGAGCTTTGGTTTTTTCGTTTGTGATATACGATAAAAAACCGCGTGCGTAGCTTAAAAAAGACTTATAAAACGGATCAGTATATTTTTCAAGCGCGCTGTAAAAACCGCAGGATCCGTAGCCGCCGACTTTGATTTTCGGAAACCGCTTTTTCAGCTTGTTCGCGGTTATGCGGTAAAGCTCATAATACTGCTCTGCCGTGCCCGTCCACATAGGCGGGTTTTCCGGCTCGTTCCAGATCTCCCAGTATTCGATGCCGTAATGAAAACCGTCCGCCCAGCCCTCGTTATAATGCGCGACGATATGGCAGCAGACGTCCGCCCACTTTTCAAAATCATCAGGCGGCACGGTATACCGCTTGAAGCGCGGATTGTTTTCAATGCTTTCGCCTAAGCGGTAAAACACCTTCGTCCCGGCGTCGTATATCGCCTTTATATATTCGTCCGTGCATTTGAAATTATACGCGGACGGGTCGTCTGCGTCTTTTGACATATCCGGGAAAATACAATGGATATTTACAAAATCCCCGGCGCCGTACAGCATCTCCGTATCGTGCAGGCGCGAATACGGAAACCCGGCGGCTTTGAAATTTTCCGTTTCGTCTATCAGAAAATCAAACGTCACCGGGCCGTTCTGCACGCCGTTCACCGCCTTTATCGCGGGGGCTTTTTTGCTTTTGTCAAGGTATATTTCCATATTTCCTCCAAAAGTATATAATAACTCCCTCAGTCAGCTTCGCTGCCAGCTCCCTCAAAGAGGGAGCCGTTTTTGCCTCCGCCTTCAGGGGAGGCGGCGCGGCGTAAGCCGTGACGGAAGGAGTTAATTTTATTCGGATAAGTATTTATC
>JAEEGW010000305.1 GCA_016280525.1 Clostridiales bacterium | reverse complement strand
GCGAGCAACCGTCAGATAATCACGGTCGGTCTCGTTTTCGGCTGTGCCGGTATAGCCAATCTGCTCGGCTGGTCGTCGCTTCTTGCGTGTATGGCGTGCGGAACGGTCCTGTGCAATATATCCGATGAATCAGACAGTATATTGAACGTCGCGGACGGCGTGACGCCGGCTCTTTATCTGCTGTTCTTTGCGACGAGCGGAGCGGCGCTGAATATAACGATCCTGCCGCAGATAGGATTGATAGGCGTCATATACGTCCTTGCGAGGGTAGTCGGCAAGATCGGCGGCGCGTGGCTCGGCGCGGTGATAATGAGAGCGCCTAAATCCGTGCGCAGATTTGTAGGTCCGGCGCTCATCCCGCAGGCGGGCGTGGCTATAGGACTTACGCTCGTGGCGCAGACCGCCGTTCCGGACTACGCGGATCAGATACGTGCGGTAATACTGTGCGCAACGCTTATATACGAGCTTGTCGGACCCGTGATAACGAAACTCACGCTCAAAGGCGCGGGTGAGATCACCGAAACGACAAGGCGGCGCAAAAAGGCGTCAACAAAATAAAAACGGCTTATTTCGCCGTTAAGGACCGGCCTGGATCTTTAAATTTACATACGTGACCAAAATATTCGGCCGGCAAGTTGACAAAAACCGCTTTATATGATATAATGATAAAAATTATTATTCGGAGGAAAATTATGAAAAAAGCAATTATCTTTATACTGATCATCACTCTGTCCGTATTACTTATTTCCTGCGGCGGAAATACAGACGATACAAACGTTACGGACGTCGAGACCGTCACGGAAGATCAAAGCGTTTCCGCTGCCGAATCAGATACCATATCTGAGACGGAGACCGAAAAAGAGACCGAAACGGAAGCTGAAGCGACCGAGTCTGAAACAGTGACCGAAACCGAAACGGAAGCTGAAGCGACCGAGTCTGAAACAGTGACCGAAACCGAAACGGAAGCTGAGGAGACCGTGACCGAAACCGAAACGGAAGCCGAGGCGACCGAAACCGAAACCGAAGCTGCGACGGAGACCGAGACTTCGGCGTCTTCCGGCGAAAAAGATCCCGACACGTGGCTTTGTGAAGCCGGCAGCTGGTTCGCTACGGGCTGGTGGATGGGCACCGTTATCAATCCCGACGTTCCCGAATGGAGCATAGACGCAAACTTCATCACCCCCAACGCGTTTGACGGTTTTGAGATGGCTTGCTACGCCGGAGCCGAACCTTCAGCGACGCTCAGGGTAAGCCTGCTTGACAACAACGGCAAAGAACTTGAATCGCAGGAAATCGAGGTCGTAGGCGACCATGAAAACGAAGACAAAGGCTTTATTCCGGTAAGCTTTGAAAAAGCGTATTCCAAAGGCTCTTACACGATCAGATTTGATTTTGTAGAAGGCTCGTATTTCGTACTCGGTTGCGCTAATGAAGGCGACGTTGACGTAAGCGTTGCCGGAAACGCCAACGTAAACGAAACAACGCTTACAGCTCCCGCAATCGCCCTGCACGGCGCGGTTGCTCCGTAATTTAATGGATAAAGTAGAAATATATACGGACGGTTCATGTTTGTCAAATCCCGGGCCGGGCGGATGGGCGGCGATACTCGTCTGCCGCGGCAAAGAGAAAGTCATCATCGGAAGCGAGCCGGACACGACGAACAACAGAATGGAGCTTTTGGGCGCAATATCCGCTTTTGAAGCGCTCAAACGTCCGTGCGAGGTATCGTTCTGCTCGGATTCAAAATACGTAACGGACGGACTTTCGCAGGGCTGGGCAAAGGAATGGCGGGCGCGCGGCTGGCGCAGAGCGGACGGCAAGCCCGCGCTCAACACGGAATTGTGGAGCAGACTGCTTGACGCAGTCGAGCCGCATAAAATAACGTATAACTGGATAAAAGGTCACGCGGGGCATCCGTATAACGAAAGATGCGACGCATACGCAAGAGCGGAAGCTGAACAATATCAAAAGGAGGATACGTAAATGGGTTATCCGAACAACAAAAAAGACGACCCGGCTGAATTTGAAGACGTTTACGCCGGTCCGGGTATGTGGAGCGGCGAGGAGCCCGACGACCCGGAAGATATTGAAGAACCGGAGGAGAATGAAGAAATGAAAAAGAAAAATAATCTTTCTCGTAATGAAAAAGAGTTCGCCTGCGTTTACGCCGGACCGGAATACTTCGGAATAAAAGACGAGCCGGAAGAAGACAAAAATCCTGAAGAGGAGAAAGAACCCGAAGAAGAGAAAGCCCCCGAAGAAGAGAAAGACCCAGAAGAAGAGAAAAAGCCGGAAATACCGCCAGAGGTTTATAAAAATATGTTTGACGACAGGTCCTATAAGCCTTATGAAGCGGTTTACGCCGGACCTCAGTATATGATGGCGTACGCGGGACCGCAGCTGAATCCGAACAACGGGATGAACGGCTTTATCGGCGGTATGATGCCGCAGCAGCCGCCGGAGGAAAAGAAAAAGAAATGCGAGTCCTGCGGCGCTGAAATGCCGGTCACTGCAAAATTCTGCGGCAAATGCGGCGCAAAATTCAAGGATTTGAAATTCTGCCCGACGTGCGGCTCACTTGTTCTTGAAGGCTCAAGGTTCTGCTGTGAGTGCGGAGCGCTGCTGAAATGAGCGGATACAGGCTTAAAAGCTGCGTGTGGGAGATAACTCTCGCATGCTGCTTTTCGTGCGCCTACTGCGGCTCGTGCGGTGGAAAAGCGCGTGAAAACGAGCTTACGACGGATGAGTGTGTTGACGTTGCCCGCCAGCTTGCCGAGCTCGGATGCCGCCGCGTCTCAATGATAGGCGGAGAAGTGTTCATGCGGGCCGACTGGCAGACGATAGTCAAGTCGCTTACCGGCCGCGGCATTGCCGTGTGTATCATAACGAACGGCTATACGTTGTCGGATAAGATACTGCAGGCGCTTAAAGACTGCAGGATTGAATCGGTCGCCGTTTCGCTTGACGGTCCGGCAGACGTGCACGACGCGTTCAGGCAAACCGGAAGCTACGACAGAGCGATAAAAGCGATAGAAGCTCTTACGTCAAACGGCATACCGACGTCGGTCATAAGCGCGCTGCGCTCGGATAATTATAAACGTCTGCCCGAGCTGTACGAGACGCTAAAAAAATATCCCATATTCGCCTGGCAGCTCCAGGCATGCTCTCCCATGGGCAACGCGAAGAAGAACGGCGTACAGGTAGCGTTTGACGCGGGATACGTAATGGATTTCATTGTGGAAAACCGGATGACCGCGCCGTTTTCAATGGGGATCGCGGACAATATCGGATATTATACGGAAAACGAGCCCGTACTGCGCGGACGTCCCGGCGAGTGCTTCACCGGATGCGGCGCGGGCATCACGTCGATAGGTATAGACAGCGTCGGCAACGTGCGCGGCTGCGAGTCCATGTACGACGAACGGTTTATCGAAGGAAACCTGCGTCAGCGCAGCCTGGCGGATATATGGAACGACGAAAACACGTTTGCGTATAACCGCAGATTCAAGCTGTCAATGCTCACGGGCAAATGCGCGGGCTGTCCGGTCGGAATGCTGTGCGCGGGCGGCTGCCGGTCGTACAATTATTTCACAAACGACGGCAAGCTTTACGAAAACGTGCTTTGCGCAAGACAAAAATAAAAAATCAAAGGGCGGTGCAAACCGCCCTTTAAATTTTGTAAGCTCTATTTCGAATCTTTTATTCTTTTTTATCCTCATCGGCAGGCGCGTCACTTTCGGGCGCAGGCGCGTCGCTTTCGGGCGCAGGCGCATCGCTTTCGGATACAGGCGCGTCGTTTTCGGACACCGGCGCGTCACTTTCGGGTGCAGGCGCATCGATTTCAGGCGCGGGTGCGTCACTTTCGGGAGCCGGTCCGTCAGCCGGTACGCTTTCCGGCAAAGTCTCTTTTTTGTCGCCGAACAGCTTTTCAAGCAGCTTGTCGAGCTTCTGGAGCAGAGGCTTGAGGTGCAAGACCCAGAATATGCCGCGGCGCACGACGTCGATAATGAGCGCGCCGACGAAGATAGCCGCCGCGTAAAGCAGTATCATTATGCAGAGCACGAACACGTTGCTTTTTGCATAGTTTTTCGCAATGTTTTTTAAGAAATTGTCCCAGAAGAACGCGTGTACGTGTATCAGGTAGATACCGAACGTGGATATCGCCACGAAAGAAACCGCTTTCTGCGCGAATTTTCCTTTTATCTTTATCTGCGAGAAAGTCAGCACCAGAGCGGAAGCCGTTATCACGACGGTGGGAGACGTATATTTGAATACGGTAGACACGTCGTTCAGCTTCAGAAGCCACGTCAGCATCACCGAGGCAACGAAAATTGCCGACGTGATAAGCGGATGAGGCTTTTTTATCTTAGCAAAGAATCCGCCGGCGATATACAT
>JAEEGW010000304.1 GCA_016280525.1 Clostridiales bacterium | reverse complement strand
GATAACCTGAACGAGCAGGTTGCCTATTGCCGTGCCTTCTACCGGTCCGGCGTATACGGGTCTGTCGCAGCTGTCCGCGCAGAGCTGGCAAAGCGGAGCTTCCTTGCAGCCGCCGCCTACGATGTTGATGAACGGCGTGCGTTTGCCCTTCATATCGTCTATCGCCTCGACCGCCCATCTGTAGCGGAGCGCGAGCGAATCGAATATCGCGCGGACGATCTCTCCGACGTTTTCCGGAACGTGCTGGCCGGTCTTTTCGCAGTATTCGCATATACGCTTGGGCATATTGCCGGGAGCGACGAACGCGGGATCGTCCGGGTTGATGAGCGACTGGCAGGGCTTTGACGCCATTGCCATATCGGATAATTCGTCAAACGTGTAGGATACGCCCTCGCGCTTCCACTGACGGCGGGATTCCTGCTCTATCCACAGACCCATGATGTTCTTCAAGAATCTTATGCTGCCGGCGTAGCCGCCCTCGTTTGTGAAATTGTATTTGAACGACGCGTCGCTGATTATCGGCTCCGGTATCTCGGTTCCCATAAGCGACCACGTGCCGGATGAGATGTAGACGAAATCGTCTCCCTTTGCGGGGACCGCGACGACCGCGGACGCGGTGTCGTGCGCTGCGACGCTTACGACGTTTGCGTTAATGTCGCCGAGCTCGTCACGCAGCGACGGGAGCAGCGGTCCGACCTTTGCGCCGGGCATTACTATGTCCGTAAACCATCTTCTCGGTATACCGAAGGAATCTATGATATCATACGCCCACGATCTTGTTTTCGCGTCAAGCAGAGCGCCCGTTGAGGCTATTGAATACTCCGTCTGCTTCACGCCGGTAAGGAAGTAATTCAGAAGGTCCGGTATGAAAAGCAGTTTGTCCGCAGCGGCGCAGAGTTCGGGATTGTCGCGCAGCTCGGCTACGAGCTGGAAGACGGTATTGAAATCCATGAACTGGATTCCCGTCGTACCGTATAGCTTTTCCGCAGGGACCGTCTTGAAGGCTTCCGGCTGGATGCCAAGCGTTCTTTCGTCTCTGTAATGGACGGGGTTTGTTAAGAGTTTTCCTTTTTTGTCTAAAAAGCCGTAGTCGACGCCCCAGGTGTCTATACCTATGCTCTTAATATCCTTATCTTCGGACAGCGCGCATTTGTTGATCGCCTGCTTTATTTCGTGGAATATACGCATTATATCCCAGTTGAACGATCCGGCTATAGTTACCGGCTCGGATGCGAAGCGGTGATTCTCTTCCAAGGTCAGTTTTTCACCGTCAAATTTGCCTATGATGCCTCTGCCGCTGGACGCGCCCAGGTCAATGGCAAGCATTTTAAGTTCCGCCATTTTGAATTCCTCCTTATGTATATTACTGTTTAAAATTCTCTCCAGTCGTCGCAGACGTTTTCCGGTACGTCAACAAGTCCGGCTTCCACCGCGGCGTTGTGTATAAAATCGCATATATCGTCGCTTATTGTGGATTCTATAAGCTCGCACTCGCAGCTTTCGTTCAGCTTGTTGAGCCTTTTAACGGCGCTTTCCACCGCTTTCATGATCGCCTCGTCGCTCGGGTCGGACGAAATCGCGACAAGGTCGTCTATATACCTTTCAAGTATGGAACTGCACTTTTCCACGTCGTCCATGGTGCAGATATCGTCGTCTATAAGATCGTCGTCCTCTTCTTCAATGCTGTCCTCGTCAAACAGGTCGTCAAAATAATCGTCTTCCTCTTTGACTCCGAGATATTCTATCATATTGTTTATGATAGGATCGATTTCATCATAGTATTTTCCGACTGCCATAAAAACAAAATTTTCCTTTCTGTATGTTGCTGTCGTGATTATAATATCAAATATAATTATATAAATAAAGTCTATCAAATAAATTTTTTACAAACTTAGGCTCTATTTCAGTTTAACTATCGTAACGCCGGTATCGCCCTCGCCGTAAACTCCGTCGCGGAAGCTGTCCACGCGGCGGTCGGCTTTTAATTTTTTGCGCAGTATCTCGCGCAGTTTTCCGGTGCCTTTGCCGTGTATGAGCGTGACCTGATTCAAGTGGCATACCGTCGCGTCGTCAAGATATTTGTCAACGCCTACCCACGCCTCTTCTCCGTTCATACCGCGCAGGTCTATCTCCGCTTTTATCGTCTTCGGCGCAGCTTCCTTTACCTTTACTTTTTCTTTTTTCTGCTTTAACAACCGGTTCGTATATTCCTCGCCTATCCTTATCTCGGACAGCGCGACTTTCATTTTAAGCACGCCGGATTCCACCGTCAGAACGTTGTTTTTGTCGGGCAGTGATCTTACCACGGCGTTTGATTTGAGCTTTCTTACGTAAACCGTTTCGCCTATTTCCGGCATTCTCGGCAGCTTGTAATCGTCCTCGGACTCCGCGTACGTTTCGCTGTCGTACTGATCAAGCTTGCTTCTTATATCCGCTCTTGACGCGGCAAGCGACGCGGCGCGTTCTTCTTTGGACTTTTTCTTGTTTGCCCGGTCAAGCTCCGCGTAAATGAATTCAGCGGACGCCCGCGCGCTTTCCACCGTTTTTCTCGCCTGGTCTTTTGCGCGGGCAAGCTCTTTTTCCGCGCTCTCGTACGCTTTGTCTGCGGCTTCTTTCGTCTGCTTTCTGTACTCTTCCGCTTCCGCCTTTGCCGCCTCCGCTTCTTCTCTTGCTTTTATCATTGCGTTTCTTTCCGCCTCAAGCTTTGAGATGACGCTTTCAAACCGCTTGTTGTCGGTGCGTACGGAGAACTGCGCGCGGTCTATTATGTCCTTTGAAAGCCCTAAGCGTTCCGCTATGGCAAAAGCATTCGATCTGCCGGGAGAGCCGATTATCAGCCTGTACGTCGGCTGCAGCGTCTCCACGTCAAACTCGCAGGATCCGTTCATAACGCCTTCGGTATCAACGGCGTAGGCTTTCAACTCCGCGTAATGCGTCGTGGCGATGCAGAGCGCGCCCTTGCTGCGCACCTCTTCAAGTATGGACACGGCGAGAGCCGCGCCTTCAACCGGGTCCGTGCCGGCGCCGAGCTCGTCAAAGAGGACGAGCGTTTTATCCGTAACGTTATCTAAAATATCCACGATATTGACCATGTGCGCGGAGAAGGTGGATAAAGACTGCTCTATCGACTGCTCGTCACCTATATCCGCGGATATTCCGTCAAACACGCAGAGGACGCTGCCGTCCGCGCACGGAATGTTAAGTCCCGACTGCGCCATCATCACCATAAGACCTACCGTTTTTTCGGAAACGGTCTTGCCGCCCGTGTTCGGTCCGGTTATGACGAGAGTGTCGAAACCGTCGCCAAGCTCCACGGTTATCGGCACGACCTTTGATCTGTCAAGCAGCGGATGCCTTGCTTTTTTCAGCTTTATCATCCGCTTTTCCGTATAGGTCGGTCTGTACGCGTCCATGGATACGGACAGCTTTGCTCTTGCAAAGACGTACGACAGATACACGATATTCATATAATTGAGCTTAAGCGGCTCGGCCTCCGCGGCTACTCTTGCGGAAAACTCGTATAAAATACGCTCTATCTCCGCTTTTTCCGCCCTCTCCAGCACTTTCAGCTCGTTGTTCGCGTCCACCGCCGCCATAGGCTCAATAAACAGCGTTGCACCGGAGGACGAGGTGTCGTGAACAAGTCCTTTTATCTCGTTTTTATGCTCCGCTTTTACGGGTATGACGTATCTGCCGTTGCGCAGTGTTATTATATTCTCCTGCAGGTATTTTGAATACGCCTCGCTTGTGACGAATCTGTTTAACGTTTCTCTTATTTTGTTGCTTTCGTTTTTTATCTTTCTTCTGATATCCGAAAGAGCCGGGCTCGCGTCGTCCGCGACGAGCTCCTCGCTTATTATTGCGGACGTTATGTCGCGTTCAAGCGATCTGTCTGGGGTCAGGCGCTCGAACACCTCGTCAAGCGAGGTTTCGAATTTGCGCTCCGTCTTATAATATTCAATTATGCCGCGCACGGTGCGCAGTACGTTTGCGCAGTCAAGCAGCTCAGCCTGGGAAAGCATGGCGCCCTTTTCCGCGCGGTCGAGCAGAGGCGTTATATCCTTGACGTAACCGAAAGACGGCTCGCCTTTGCCGCGGTAGAGCTTTTCCGCATCTGACGTTTCTGTTAAAAGCGCCTCTATTTTTCTTATATCGTCCGCAGGTTCAGTATTCCTGCAGAGCTGTTTTGCGCCTTCCGTCGTAGCGCAGGCTGCAAGCATTTCAAGTATCCTGTCAAACTGCAGCGTGACGGCGGCTTTTTCAAATCTGTTGTTTTCGTTCATATTAAAGTGATGATATTTCCTTATAAAATTCAAGTGTTTTGTAGCTTCGTTCAAGATGGTTTATCAGATATTTTTCCGATGCCTCGCACAGCCGTTTTTTTACGCCGGGGTCGGCGGGCAAAGAAAACATTTTGGACTTTTCCGCGCTTATCACGCGGTTTGCCGCGTAGACCTCCGCGCCGGACATGAGGATCGTTATATGAGCCGTCCCGTCGTCTTCTTGTTTGCCGCTTTTGTCTTTTCCGCCGCAGTCGCGGCAGGTGAGCTCTCCGTTCATAACGTCAAGATAATACCACGGTTTGTCGGCTTTTCCGCATATATGGCAGCCGGAGAGGTCCGGGTAAACGCCGAGGCGTTCTATGAGCCGCCATTCAAATACGGTCTTTACGTCATCCGCCTCGCGCCTGCCCTCAGATAAAACGTATAAGCAGTTGAGCGCCAGATCGAGCGTCTGCACGTCAGGCTCCTCCTCAACGGAAACGTCCGATAATACCTCGCACATATAATCGGCGAGCGCCGCTGCGCGTATATCCTTCTGCAGACCGAAAAACGATATTTTAGCGTTTGCTTCCTGCAGGATGTTCAGCCTGTCCGTCTTGTTTATCACGTAGTCGCCGTAGCTGAATTTCTGCGAGGCGGTCATGAATTTGCTGCTTATCCTTCTGCCGCCTCTGCAATATACGGACATTTTGCCGTACTGTCTTGTTATGAGCGTCAGCATTTTATCGGATTCGCCGCAGTTCACGGCGTTACAGACAAGCCCTTCAACAGATACGACCATATCAGTTATCCGTATAGCCGAAATTCTTAGCGGCGGACACGCTGTCGCGCCAGTTCTTTTTGACTTTTACCCACAGGTCTAAAAATACCCGGCAGCCGAAGAATTCTTCCAGGTCTTCTCTTGCGTACGTGCCTATTTTCTTTATCGTCTCGCCGTTTTTGCCTATGATTATGCCCTTGTGCGAGGCTTTTTCGCAGAATATCTCAGCGCGGATGGATATAAGGTCTTTCTTTTCTTTGAAGTCCTCTATCGTGACCGCCGTGCCGTGCGGTATCTCGTCGTCCGTCAGGCGCAGTATCTTTTCGCGTATGACCTCCGCGGCGATCTGGCGCTCCGGCTGGTCCGTTATCATATCCTCCGGAAAGAAGAATCTGTCGTCTTTGAAATGCGTCTTTACCTCGTTTAATATAATGTCAACGCCGTCGTTTTTCAGCGCCGATACCGGTATAACGTCCGCAAATTCCATTAAAGGCGAGTAGTCAAGTATTGTCTGCCCGAGCTTTTCCTTGCTCTTTACGTCGATCTTGTTTATGATAAGATAAACAGGCAGGTCCTGTTGTTTCAGCCGTTCTATGATTTTCAGCTCCGTGGGAGTCGGCTTTGAATCCGCCTCAACGACGAAAAGCACGGCGTCCGCTCCGGAAAGCGAAGAAAACGCGGATTTCACCATGTAGTCACCGAGCCTTGTCCGCGGTTTATGTATGCCGGGCGTGTCTATGAAAATATACTGCGTATCGTCGACCGTTAAAATGCCCGTTATTGACGTTCTCGTCGTCTGCGGCTTGCTTGACACAATCGCTATCTTCTC
>JAEEGW010000303.1 GCA_016280525.1 Clostridiales bacterium | reverse complement strand
GGGTTCCTCTATGGGCGCGGGCTCATCTGCCGGAACGTACGGTTTTTCGGAGAGTTTCGCGTTTTTGTCTTCGGATACGAATCTGAAGAGCGTTACAACGTCTTTGTTGTCTAATTCGCCGTCGCCGTTCGTATCAAGCGCGGGTACGTTGACTTCAACGTTTTCGCCGGAATGATACCTGAAGAGCGTTACAACGTCTTTGTTGTCCGTTGACTTGTCGTTGTTGACGTCGCCGGGGAAGAACCACTGTTCTTCAGTATATACCGCGGTATATACGGCGTCGCCGGTGCAGGTGGGTGCAATTTCACTGTCCCAGCCGTTGAATATGTATTCGAATTTATCGCCTTTTTCGCGGGTCGGGTCGGCAGGAACGATTATCTCATCACCTTCGCGGTATTTTGCAGTAGTGATTATTGTTCCGTCATGGTCGACAAACGTTACGGTTTTGTAGAATCCGGACATGAGCTCGCTCAGATGATCAAGATCGTAGAGTCCGGTGTAATCAACGGAACCGTCTTCTTCGTTGATCGCCGTCAGATCGTAATCCACGGGAGCGCCGAGGTCAACGTCTGAGCCGTCGGGCAGAACGGATTTTGCTATATCGGATATCGGAACATAGAAGCCGTCGGCAAGATAACGCTCGGTAACGTAGCAGGAGCCGCCGCCGCTGTGTTCGCCCAAGATCAGTATGCCGCGCTGTTTTGCGTTGCAGGGAAGCTCGTTGCCGCAGGAGAAGGCGCACGGAGAAGTGAGTATTGCAAAGTTGAAGTCATAGTAAACGTCGCAGTCTTCTTCGTTGAATTCGCCGTCAAGGTTGAGGTCTAAGTAACAGACCGATTCGGCAACGGAGCCGGTAAGCGGGTTAAGGTTAGCGACAGAGAACTCGTTTGATCTGTATTTTGCGTTCGTAATAAGCGTGCATATATACTGGAATGCCGCTACGTAGCCGCCGCCGTTGCAGGAATCGTCGATCAGGAAGTTTACAACGCCGCTTTCTTTTGCCATGTCAAGCGCTTCTTTGAATTCATACGGCGTATCAGCTTCAAAGCTGTCAAATACGAATACCGCAAGGTCGCCGTGGATTATAAGATACGCGCCGGATTCCCATTCTGCAACGATCTCTTCTTCATATTTTTCATATTCCATCGCGCGTACTTCGGGAAGGGTGAAGTCTATATCGTACATATCCATCTGAAGCAGATAATAGTAGTAGGACATAAGTCCTATTTCGTCTTCATCGCTCCAGAAACTGTCGATCCAGGCACTCGCAAGCGGTGCGTCGCCGTAGTTGTTAACGCCTAAGAGCGGCGGATAGTACGTAACGGTGTGACCGCCGTCATGCAGGTAGTAGCCGAGCATCATAAGGCCGTGGAAGTATTCGACCATATCCGTTGAAAGCAGAAGCTCTTTGACAAACGGCGTATATTCGTCCAGCTCGTCAAGCGCCTGATTCATGCCTACTTCCGCAATGCCCGGTCCTAAAAGCGCGTTTGAAGGCTGGCCGTAGAATTTATCCATAAAGAAGCAAAGCGAGTCGTAGTTGAACTGTGCCATTGCTTCGGAGCGGGTCAGTTCTTCATAACGGTAGGACTCGTCTATCATGTACTGATAGCCTTCCGGATCCATCGAGTGCACGAACAGGATGTTGCCGTTATAATAAAACGCATTATTGTAAGTTAACGAGAACATGGCGCCGAGGACTACGAGCGGCAGATATACTTTGCCGTCCGCTTCGGCTATGTCTATGTTGTACGCCGAAAGATCAAGCGTTACGGCGGAAGGTTCTACAGAATAGAAGCCTTCTTTGAACGAGATATAATCGATCGATACGGAGCTGCCTTCGCTGTTGGTATAGCAGTCGGTGAACGCGTCATAGTTTGCTAAATATATCGTGTCCGCCGCGGGGTCGATCACCATCGTCTCTTCGTACGCGTTTGTGATCGTATACGTGCCGTCGTCGTTTAACTGTTCCGTGAACAGATCGGTGTAGATCACGTTAAGATAATCTATCGGATCCATGTAAGGAACATCCGGCAGATCGTCTCTGAACAGACACGTGATCGTTTTCTCGGACTCGGCGCTGTATAAATACGCCGTCACGTCGGCCGGTGTGTATACCGCGTCTTCCGCGTTGATGCTTATTGCTCCGAGAGTTCCGGAGAGCATCGCGATGACTACGATAATGCTGATGGTTTTGATGAGTTTTTTCATTTTTCTCCTCTTTCCTTTTTTATTTTACGGTATTACCCGCATAATTACTTTATAATATCAGTGAAGCGATCTGTAAAGCGTGTCAAGCACCGCTTCATCCGTTATTTTTTCGTTTGATATGACTAAAAGACCGTCGGTCGTCAGCGTCACCGCCTTGCCGCTTTTTTCAACCGGTCCGTTCGCCTTGACGTAGCTTACGCCGTAGTGGTCGTATTCGGTCTCGCCGTCGCAGGAGATTCCGAGAACGCCGGTAAGGATCGCCTTCGGTAAATAGAAATCGTGACCGGACGCCAACAGCGTCGTCTTCGTGCTCTCGCCGAGCCTTATCTCTGTGCCTCTTATATAAGCGTTATATCCGTTTGTCTTGAAGACAGCCATATCCGGGCTCAGACACTCGGGCACGGTCTCCTCCGCTTTTTCCGTCGTATAGCGGTAACAGAAACGGCCGTCCGGCGCGGTGTCGCCTTTGTCCAAGAAGCCCATTATATCGCCGTCGGATACGGAATTGTCCGCCCATTTGAAGTCAAAGCTATTGCCGTTATAACCTATAAGGTCTTTTTTGACTTTTATCTTTAACGTTTTTCCGCTTTGCACGTATTCCGCTTCGCCTACTGACTCAAAATTCCAGCCGTCCTTGAAGCGCTCAACGCTCGCTTTGCCGTCGGAGCCGCTGCGGTTTATCACGTAATCAAATCCGTGCCAGCCGCTTTCGTCGTTACCGTCGGACTTGATAAAGAGGTTCATCCAGTTGTCGCCCTCTCTTGCGGTAATATTACCCGCGCACTCAACAAAGAAGTACAGATATTCACTATCCGCCGATACTTTAGATACAAGAATGTCGTTTCTTCCCGTATCGTTCGTATATCTTAAACCGCCTGCGTAGGAAACGTGGTCGCGCCTTGCCGTGTCACCGCGAACGTCGCGGTATTCCGGACCTACGGTGAACCACTGCGTATCGTCTCCGTTTATATCTATACTTGCCTGACCGAATGCGGCTTCCTGCTGCCTGCTGCCTTTATATTTTCTAACGTTAATGACCGTCTGATAGTAGTAGTTGTCGCCGAATCCGCCTTTCATCGGCTCTATGTCGCGGGAAAATTCGGGATTGAAATTGTCCACGTACATGGATTTGTTTGAATCGTTTGACGTGTATTCAAGCGCCAGCATCTGACCGAGGACGTTCCAGCGGCCTGCCCACCATTCGTTCCAGCCGGTTATCATAATGATCTCCGGTTTTTTCTGTATAGCAAAATCAAAGCATTCCTGATACGCAAGTCCGAGACCGCTCGTCTGCGGATAAAGCCCGAAGCCGTAGTCCCACGCGCCTTCGGATTTGTCTTTCGGCTCGCCCGTCGCTTTCGTGTAGCTTCTGCCGGCGTTGGTGCCGAAGCTTCCGTTTGCCCAGAAGCCGCACATTACCGCCATTTGTTCAATAACGCGCGTATTCCCGTCTTTTCTTATACCGGGTTTCTGCTTATACATGGAAGCCCACGGCCAGCAGCCTATGCCGCCCTCGTCCGTATACCAGTCTCCGGATTCCGTCGCCCAGGAGATGCGGACGGTGAAGAAATCCTTCTGTTCGTCGGTCAGCTTGTATCCTCTGCCCGTGAACATTATAACGGGCTTGCCCAGCCATCTGAACCACAGGTCTTCGTACAGTCCGCAGCTGTATAAGTCGCGCCAGAGGCTGCCTAATTCCGTCGCGTTGTCGTTCTTTAATATAAAGCAAACGTCCGGGGTTTTAAGGCCTTCCTGCCGCATCTGCGCCCAGACCTTCATGACCGCTTCGTAATTTCTCTTGTAAAGCGGCCCGTTCGTCGTGTCGAAATAAACGAAGTCTATGCCGGCCTCGGCGAGCATCGCGCCATGCTTGCGTATGACCCATTCGTCGTTTGAGCAGTAATAGCCGAAATAAGGCTCGCCCCAGTAATGCGCGTAACCCTCGTTGCCCTGCTTTATAACTTTTTCAAGCTCTTTTCTGCCGCCGCTCTCGTACGCCGCCGTATGATCATACAGTGCGTTTTTGTTGTTATTGTCCTCGTGCCATAAGAAGTAGAATATACCTACTTTTCTTTCGTTCGGCGCCGTGCCGGAATACGTTACCGTCCTGCCCACGTCGTCTGACGTTACCCACGTGTCGGAGAATATATCCGCAGTATTCGGCTTTATGCCGTCTTTATCCGTTTTTTCAAGCCTTTTTTCAATAAGCGTCGCTGAGACGTTTTTAAGCGTTACGTCGGATGCGGAAATGTGGTTCCACATGTGAGCGTAGCCGCCTTTTATTATCGTGCTTGCTGTCGTGTCGGTGATGGACGGTTTATCCTTGCCGGGAGCGTACATTGCCGTTTTCGCCCCGTCTATCTTTACCGTGGCAAGCTCGTGGCTCTCGTCGCCGCCGTATATCTTTATCTCGTTTGCGGCAGGGTCGTCAACGATTATCACCGTGCCGCCGGCGGAGAAGTCGTAATCGCAGCTGAAATAATTGGTATTCGGCCACTGTCCGGCTCTCATACCAATCTGGCCGCTGCGCATCGCTACCCATACGCCGGAATGCTGCGTGCAGTCCTGACCGGCGTTTTCAAGTCTTAAACCGAAGTAGAAAGTAAACCAGCCGTAATCGGTCTCCGGTCCGGCGCTCGTAAGATCGAATTTATATACGTTCTTTTCCGTCTCGGACGCGGCAAGCAGCGGATAAAGTCCGCCCACCTCGCCGCCGGGAAGTATAACGGTGGCGCCGTCGGATCTCGCGTCGCGGTGGAAGCCGTACACATCCGCGCTCTCATCCCTGTTTTTGAATTCCACGGTCTTTGTCTCGTAAACCGCGATGCCTTCCGGGTCGTATGCGGCAAGCGCGATATCGGTGCCGTCGCGGTATGAGTCGGACGGCGGTATCACAACTTCCGCGCTTTCGTCAAAAGTATCAACGTTCTGCTCCGTCCCGCTTTCGGCGGTCTCGGGGAACGTCCCGCTTTCGCCGGACGTGCTGTCCGTCACCGTGCCGTTATCGCAGCCGGCAAGAACGGACGCGGCAAACAGTACCGCCAAAAACAGAGCAAGTATTCTTTTTTTCATTTTTTCCTCCGGGTTTAAGGTAATAATAAACTAAAATCGAATAACGCTGTCCGCTTCTTTTCCGCCGCTTGCGTATACGCCGGAAAAAACGGAGCGCGCGTCTATTGTATTAAGATAATCGTCAATTTTGCAAAGTCCGTTTGGTGTTACGATCTTTCCGTCCGTCTCGTTTATATGCGTTAAGAGCAGAGAAGCGTTTACGGGATAAGACAGCAAAGAAAGATCTTCTTTTACGGGCGTTATAAAATCGCAGTGCGCGCCGTATCTGAATTCACCCTGCCATTCGTTTGTGTGATTCGTCTCATCCTCAGGCAGACCGTATTTGCCGCGGTCGAATTCGTACGGCAAAGGGCCGTTTCCGTGCCTCGTTACGTAAGTCCTGCTGACGTACGTTACGCCCGTTATCTTCAAACCGTATTTTTCCGTGAATTTCGCGGGATTATAAAGTCCTGTGCGCGAAGCGGTGAGGTGAGGCGCGTATTTTTTATACTCCGAATCAAGCAAAAGCCCCTGTCCGTTTTCAAAAACGATGCCGGAATATTCCGATAAAAAGTTTTTCGTATCGAATACCGGTTTTACGTATTTCAGCGCGTTTTGCTTCATAACGCTCACCGCGCCGTATATCGGCTCATCCGAGTAAAACAGGTCTTCGTATTCGCCCGCGCCGACGCCGAGCTCGCAAAGCCGCTTCAGCGTGTAATTTTTTCTTATATCGTTAAGCTGGTCAAAAAGCTCTTTTTCGGTTTTAAACAGAAAATCAAAAACCGTTATACGATAACCGGCTTTGCTGCGCAGATCGGCTTCGTTTATGCCCATCCCGCAGCTGCCGTGACGCTGATCTCCTCTGCTGTTTTCAAGCAACCGGTTCGTCAGCACGTCGCCGAAATATACCGCGGGCGTGTCCGGCATGCAGAATATGCGCGGAACGTGACCGGAAAGAGCGGAGAACGCTTCCGCCTCGTCTGAGAGCTTGTATAGATCGGGATAATACGTATCGGCAAACAACGTGTCCGCGCCGCGGAAAGAGCCGGAAGAGAACTGGTGAAAAACGAACGACCGCCCGTTATAATGAACGGTATGTCCCGCCTGCGCTCCGCCGTTGTGCTTTATAACGACGCATTTGTCATACCTGCCGCAGATCAGGTCCGTCGCAAGTCCTTTTCCTTCGTCGCCGAAATTCT
>JAEEGW010000302.1 GCA_016280525.1 Clostridiales bacterium | reverse complement strand
GTAAATTCGCCGTGTATTCAAAATACGCGAAATACACGTTGTTCGGCGCCGTTGTACTTGATCTTGCCATGATATTTGACGCGGTGATACAGGGTCTGTGGACTTTCAAAGCGATGGACGAGAGCGTTATGGTAGGCATAAGGACTTACTCTTTTACAGTAAACGCCGTGCTGTTCGCGCTCGTACACGTGCTTTTGATGTTTGCGGTGTTCGACATGGGTCGCCAGACTGAATGCGAAAAAGTGCGCAAAAACGGCATACGCTCCGTTTCCGCAACGGCGGCGTTCTGCATTGTGAACATAGCCGGATCTTTGCCTTTGTCGTTCGGCAATATTTTCGATATCATAAGATACGCGTTGTTCATCACAGTTATAATCATAAACGCGGTGACGCTTTATTCCGCGTACAAATACATCTGTCTTGACACGGAGCTTGAGGCGGAGCAAGCCGAGGCGCTTAAAGAAAGGACCTTTAAAAAGGACAAAAAATAATGGAGCCTGACGGAATAATCTTGATAGACAAACCAAAGGGCATCACGTCGCACGACACTGTGTACCGTCTGCGGCGTCTTTTGCGTACAAAAAAAACAGGCCATACCGGCACGCTCGACCCGGACGCGACCGGTCTTTTGGTCGTTTTAGTCGGCCGCGCGGCAAAAGCGGCGGAATATATTGTATCCGACGAAAAAGAATACGACGCCGTGCTGCGCTTAGGCATATCCACCGATACGCAGGATACGGGCGGAAAGATAATATCAGAAAGTGAAAATATCCCGGAAGCAGACGCGGTCTGTGATATTATTTCGTCTTTTGAGGGAGAATACATGCAGACGCCGCCCATGTATTCGGCTCTGAAACAGAACGGCCGCAAGCTCGTTGACCTGGCGCGGCGCGGCATTGAGATAGATAGAGAGCCGCGGACGGTAGAAATAAAACAGATAAAAGCGGAGCGGATAAATAAAACGGATTATAAACTGACCGTGAAATGTTCAAAGGGAACGTATATAAGAACTCTCTGCGACGATATAGGCAAAAAGCTCGGCTGCGGCGGGTGTATGGCTTCTCTGCGCCGCACGAAAAGCG
Organism: Clostridiales bacterium; assembly: GCA_016280525.1. Taxonomy (GTDB): domain Bacteria; phylum Bacillota; class Clostridia; order Oscillospirales; family CAG-272; genus UBA1248. Next base: position 4,183 of record JAEEGW010000302.1, on the reverse strand, counting down.
GCGGATATGATATCGAAAACGCGCTGACGCTCGACGAATGTGAGAGCATGACGTACGAGCAGCTATGCGAAAAGCTTATACCCGCTGAAACTCTTTTCACTTCTCTGCCCGTTATACAGCTTTCGGGATTTTTCTTAAAGCTCTGCAAAAGCGGCTGTGAGATATATCAGAAAAAAATTAACACGGAATACGAGCTTGGGCAGAGAGTGCGCCTGTACGACGAAGAGGGCTTCTTTGCGCTCGGTGAGATACGCGAATTTGAGGACGGGTCTGCCGTCAAAAGCATAAAGGTGTTCAGACTATGAACTTGATAAAAGATCTTTTCCGCACCATAGGCGAATACAAAGCGCTTTATCAGAGCCGGGATGAAATGATCCGGTATGAAAAAGCGCGGCCCATACTCGCGAGCGGTCTTTGCGACGGTGCGAAATTCGCTTTCTGCGCGTGTCTGTGCGAGGACGCGGGCAAAAAAACGGACAAACCGGCGCTTATAGTCTGCGGCGACGAAAAAGAGATGATGAGGCTCTACGCGGCGCTGTCCGAGCTGAAGATGAAATGCCTTATATACCCGGAGCGCGATTTTGCGCTCGGCAATATCGCGTGCTCGCACGAATACGAGTACGAGCGCATAGGCGTTCTCACCTCGGTGCTTGACAATTCCGTTGACTGCGTCATCACGACGCCGGGCGCGGCTCTGCAGTACACCATACCGGAAGAAAAACTGAAAAACTACAACAGAAGATATTCCGTTGACGATACGGTAGATTTGCACGAGCTGTCCGAATTTCTCATCTCCTGCGGCTACAACCGAGTGACGAGCGTGGACGGCGCGGGCCAGTTTGCCGTGCGCGGCGGTATTATAGACGTTTTCCCGCCGTCGTCTTCCGATCCTTTCCGCGCGGAGCTGTACGGAGATCAGATAGACAGCCTCGGCATATTCGATATAATAAGCCAACGCAGGATAGAAAATACGCCGTTTTTCTCGCTGTATCCCGTACGTGAGGTTTTGGCGGACGACAACAGCAAAGATAAGATAAGATCTATTATAAAAGCGCAGATAAAAAAAGCGGAAAAACCGGAGGTAAAAAAGGCGCTGGAGGGAGAGCTTGCCGCGCTTGACAACACCGCTATACCGGATTTCCTTGATAAATATATAAGCGTCGTATACGAAAAAAAGCAGACGCTGCTTGATTATTTCAAAGGCGCGCTCGTCATCTGCGACGCACCGCACGCGATAGCCGACAGGATAAAAGGCTCCGCAAAAGCGGATGAGCTGACTGTCTCGCTTATGATAGAGCAGGGGCAGATAAACGGAAAATACGCGGATTATAGAGCAGGCGGCGCGGTATTCGACGTATTTGCGGAAAAGCAGGCGGCGGTATTTATAGACAATTTCTCGTCGGGCGGCTTGAAATACGGCGGCGTGTTCTCTTTCCGCACCTCATCGCCGCTTTCATATAACGACAGCTTTGAGCTTCTGCGCGACGATCTGCAGAGATATATAGACGGCAAATGGGGACTTGTTTTACTGTGTGAAAACGAGGCGGTGGCGCGGTCATACTCGGATATGTTTTTCGAGGCCGGGACTGCGGCGCCGTATATCAGCGCGGAAAAGCAGATAGACGCATCGTCCGTTTACAAAGCTCCGTATATAGTTTATCCGTGCGGCATACCGGGCTTTATCTCGGAACAGTCGCGCTTTGCGGTCATATCGCTGTGCCGCGACGGCAGCCTTTACGGCAAAGCGATGATAAAGCGCCGCGCAACGAGAAAAAAGCAGGCGTCCGCGAAGGAGCGCATACTCTCGTACGCCGATCTTACGCCCGGAGATTACGTCGTTCACGACGTGCACGGCATAGGTATTTTCGTCGGCATAAAAACGCTTGACAGCTACGACGGTTTCCGCCGCGATTATCTGCAGATAAAATACGCGGACGACGGCGTGCTCTACGTCCCGTGCGACAGACTTGATTCGATTTCAAAATATATAGGCGCCGGAGCCGAGACCGGCTCGGTGCGCTTAAACAAAATGGGCTCCGCGGAATGGGGACGCGCAAAGGCAAGGGCAAAAGCCGCGGCAAAGGAAATGGCGGCGGAGCTTATAGATCTGTACGCAAAGCGAATGAGACGCCCGGGCATCGCTTTTTCCGCGGACGACGATATGCAGGCGCAGTTCGAATACGCGTTTGAATATGAGGAAACGGACGGACAGCGCCAGGCGTCAAAGGATATAAAGGGCGATATGTGCTCGCCTCATCCCATGGACAGACTTCTGTGCGGCGACGTCGGTTTCGGCAAAACTGAGGTCGCCTTGCGCGCCGCTTTCAAAGCCGCGGCGGACGGATACCAGACGGCGGTGCTCGTACCGACCACAATTCTCGCGCTGCAGCACTACCAGACAATAACGTCACGTATGCGCGGCTTTGCGGTGACCGTAGATATGCTCTCGCGCTTCAGGACCGGCAAACAGCAGGCGGAAACGCTGCGCAAGCTCAAACGCGGAGACACGGATATAATCGTCGGCACGCACAGACTGCTTTCGGACGACGTGCAGTTTAAAAATCTGGGGCTCATAATAGTGGACGAGGAGCAGCGTTTCGGCGTGGCGCATAAAGAAAAACTCAAAAAAATGAGCGAGGTCGCGGACGTACTGACGCTTACCGCGACGCCTATCCCGCGCACGCTGAACATGGCAATATCCGGCATACGCGATATGAGCATACTTGACGAAGCGCCAATGGACCGTCTCCCTCCGCAGACGTACGTGCTTGAATACGACGATATGATAATAGCGGAGGCGATGAAAAAAGAACTGCGCCGCGGCGGGCAGGTGTTTTACCTGCACAACGATACGAATACGATAGAAAGCTGCGCGGCGAGGGTAAAGGAAATGTGCCCGGACGCGAACGTCGTTTACGCTCACGGCAAAATGGATAAAGAGGATTTGTCGGATATCTGGCGCGACGTCATAAACGGAAATATTGACGTCCTCGTCTGCACGACCATAATCGAGACCGGCGTGGACGTGCCGAACGCGAACACGCTTATAATAGAGGACGCGGATAAGCTCGGCCTGTCTCAGCTGCACCAGATACGCGGCAGGATAGGCAGGAGCAACCGCCGCTCATACGCATATTTCACGTACAGACCGTATAAGTCGCTTACTGAAATAGCGGAAAAACGCCTTTCGGCGATCAGAGAATACACGGAATTCGGCTCCGGCTTTAAAATAGCCCTGCGCGATCTTGAAATACGCGGCGCGGGCGATCTTTTAGGCGCGGAACAGCACGGACATATAGATTCCGTCGGTTACGACATGTATATAAAACTGTTGAACGAAGCCGTGCTTGAAGAAAAGGGAGAGACGGTGCAGCCGGTGCGGGAATGCACCGTCAGCGTGCAGTATTCCGCGTATATACCCAAAAGCTATATCGCATCGGACGGGCTGCGCATCGAGATGTATAAGAAGATATCACATATAACCTCGCCGGAGGACTTGGACGACGTGGCAGACGAGCTGTTTGACCGCTTCGGCGAATTCCCGCCGCTTGTAGACAATCTGCTTTATATCTCGCTCCTGCGCGCGCTCGGATCTTCGCTTGACGTGGAACGCATAGATCAGCAGGACGGCAAAATCGTGTTTACGCCGTATTCCTTTGACGCGGAAAAATGGGTAATAGTGACGTCCAATTCAAAAGGCAGACTGATGATCCGCCCGGGAACAAAGCCCACGCTGACGTTCAGACCCAAACAAAAAGAAAACGCACTGCATACGCTGTGCGAAATACTGTCGTATAAAGAATAAATAAGATAGAATAAAGAATAAAAACAGGTGTCGGCAGAGCCGACGTTCTGTGCGCCTGACGGCGCTTTTGGGGCTCCCCGCCCCCCTTTCCGGGAACCCCCAAAAACTCGTCCCTCGTTTTCGGGGAACCCCTTTTTCCGCCCCCCTGACCCCCCGCCATCCCCCCGATATACATCGGGGCTTTTTTGCGGGCGAAAAACGGACGAGCAATGCTCGCCCCTACAGCGGGTCGTCGATAGGGGTTCCCCGTTGTGAACATCGTGAGCAATGGGGGTTCACGTAGCTGACCCCCACGACCACCGCGAGCTGCCCCCTCATTCGTAGAATGACGGGAGGGGACAGGGGGGTAGACGAGCTTTGCGCTGCCGGGGGCAGATG
>JAEEGW010000301.1 GCA_016280525.1 Clostridiales bacterium | reverse complement strand
GTCGAGCGCCTGCAGGTCCGTGCAGTATTTGAGACACTGTATATCCTCGTCCGTCAGTCTTTGATAGTCGTAGTCGCGGATAAGATCGGAATATGCTATCGCGTCCGTTTTCAGATACCACCGCAGCATGTGAAGCATCCAAACTATTTTTACATTCGGGAATTCTTCTCGCAGAGCGCCGAGCTCCTCGTTCGTCGCACTTATATCGGACAGATCGACGCGCGTAAGCCACGGCATCAGCCTGAGCTTCCGCCGCATTATATCCGCGGTCAGCTCTTTTTTGTTTGAAAGATCGAGGTCCGTCGTATCCGGCCCGTATAGATCGCCGAGTATGTTTACCTGCCATAAGAATTTCACGCCGGGAAACTCCGTCGCCAGCGCGTACTGTCCGTCTTCGTCAAGCCCGGTGTCGAGCAGGCTGACGGTCTGTAGAAGCGGCAAATATTTCAAAGCTTCGGAAAGCTCCGCGGCGTCGATTTTTTCGCCGTTCAACCCGAGCTCTGTCGTCTCGTCTTCTATCGGAATACCGCAAATTTCAACGAAGCCGGGGATATCGAACGCTATACCGGAAAACTCCGCTTTCAGGCTCTCTTTGTCCTTTGCCGGCATACGCGTATCGGAGAATACGCGCACGGCGGCGGGCAGGGAAGAAAGCGCCGTTTTCAGTTCTTCCGTATCGATCTCCGGCACGCCGGACAGGTCGATTTCAGCCTCGTCCGTGTATATCTTTTTATCAAACAGGGTGATATACGTTCTGCATTTTATTTCGGCGCCCGGGAATCTTTCGGCCATCCTGTGTTTTTCGTCAGCGCTCATCTCAAATCCGCCGAGGTCTATGAGATCAAGCGACGGAAAAACGTCCAAAGACGAAAGCAGAGTATCAAAAGACTCTATTTCGTCTTTATCAAGAGTTATCTCTTTTGCGTCCGCCGGAAAAGAGCTGTTGAAGACCGTGACGAACAGTATCTCCGTTTCCGTTTCGGTCTCCGTTTCCGTGATCTCCGGCGCCGTCGTTTCCGGGCTTTCCTGCGGTGACGTGTTACAGCCGGCAAGCGTCAGTATGAGAGCCGCGAGCAGCGCGGCAAAAACGGCGATCCCGGCTTTTAAATTTTTCATATGGTCCTCTTTAACGTCCGCGGCGTCCGCCGCTGTTTTATCTGTAATAATAATATCCGAAAAAAAGGCGTTTGTCAAGGGGTTGTTTAAAGCTTGCGTCAGCAAATTTAGCTTACGTCAGTGAATTTAGCTGCGCTTTGCGCAATTCAGCTCGGCGAAGCCGAATTTAGCTTTTTTTAATCTAAATTGTCTATTGTGACAGCTAAATTATACAACCGTGTTGTATAGCTAAATTGCAAAACCTGCGGTTTTACAGCTAAATTGAATTCGCTTGCGCGAATTCAGTTAAATAAAAAACTCGGACGGGCTTTCCCGTCCGAATTTTTGCTTGTATTAAAATCAATATGCAACACCCTGCCAGAGCATAGCGTCCGCGACCTTTAAGAAGCCCGCGATGTTCGCGCCGGCAACAAGATTGTCCGCAAGTCCGAACTCAGCCGCGGTCTTGGAGCAGTTCTTGTAAATGTTGACCATAATGTCGTGCAGCTTGGCGTCAACTTCTTCAAACGTCCAGGACAGACGCATGGAGTTCTGCGACATTTCAAGAGCGGAAGTGGCAACGCCGCCCGCGTTTGCCGCTTTAGCCGGACCGAAGAGAACGCCGGCGGACTGGAACGCCGCGACGGCTTCCGGAGTGGACGGCATATTCGCGCCCTCGGCAACAGCCTTTACGCCGTTTGCGATAAGAGCTTTTGCGGATTCAAGGTCGATCTCGTTCTGCGTGGCGCAGGGAAGCGCAACGTCCGCTTTGATCGTCCAGATGCCCTTGCAGCCGGGCGTGAACGTCGCAGAAGGAACGGCTTTGACGTATTCGCTGATACGCGCTCTGTCAACTTCTTTTATCTTCTTTATAACGTCGAGTTTAACGCCGTCCGCGTCGTAAATGTAGCCGGACGAGTCGCTCATCGCAACTACCTTGCCGCCGAGCTGCGTCGCCTTTTCGGCAGCGTATATAGCGACATTTCCGGAACCGGAAATGAGGATTATCTTGTCTTTAAGATCTATGCCCTTGTCGGCAAGCATCTCTTTCGTGAAGTAGAGCAGACCGTAGCCGGTAGCTTCTTTTCTTGCAAGCGAGCCGCCGTAGGAAATGCTCTTGCCGGTCAGCACGCCGGTGAATTCGTTTCTTATGCGCTTGTACTGACCGTACATATAGCCGATCTCACGCGCGCCGGTGCCTATATCGCCGGCGGGAACGTCCGTGTCGGCGCCTATGTGCTTGCAAAGCTCCGTCATAAAGCTCTGGCAGAAACGCATGACCTCGCCGTCGCTTTTGCCTTTCGGATCAAAGTCGGAACCGCCTTTGCCGCCGCCTATCGGAAGGCCCGTGAGCGAGTTTTTGAAGATCTGCTCAAAGCCTAAGAATTTGATAACGGAAGCGTTGACGGACGGATGAAGTCTTATACCGCCCTTGTACGGACCTATAGCGGAATTGAACTGATATCTGTAGCCTCTGTTGACTCTTACTTTGCCCTCGTCGTCTACCCAGCTCACGCGGAACTGGAGGCCGCGCTCCGGCTCGACTATTCTGTCAATGATGCCCGCGGCAACGATGTCCGGGCGCCTTTCAACGACGGGTTCCAGGGATTCAAGGACCTCGCCTACAGCCTGAAGAAATTCCGGTTCGTTGGGATTTCTTTTGCATACGTCATCATAAACTTTTGCAAGATATTCACTTTTAAATGTCATATTATACCTCCTGATATAATAGTTTTTTTGAATTATAGCACAATATATGCAATATTGCAATATAAAAATCTCACAATTTAAAAAAAATTAAAAATATTTGCAAATAGACTTGAAAAATGAAAAAAAGTATGATATACTATACCGCGTAAATAAGCCGGTGTGATGGAATTGGCAGACTTGGCAGACTCAAAATCTGTTGTCCGCAAGGACGTGCGGGTTCGACCCCCGCCACCGGCATAACAAAAGGGACGCCTATCGGCGTCCCTTTTGTTATGCAACTAAATCCGTCCTGACGGACGGGTGAAATCCGCCTTCGGTGGGTGAAATCACTTCGCGGTGAAATCCCGCTTCGCGGGGTGAAGGACGGATTTAATTTCACTTTGCGGCGAAGCCGCAAAATTTCACGTTTCCATAAAGGAAACATTTCACATTTTGCCGATCAGGCAAAATATTTCACTATAAAAAACAATATTTCAAAGGCACACACAAAGAAATCTGCACTTATGCCTTGCAAAATCCAAGAAGACCCCCGCCACCGGCATAAACGAAAAAAGCCGAAAGGCTTTTTTCGTTTATGCAGCTAAATCCGTCCTGACGGACGGGTGAAATCCACCTTCGGTGGGTGAAATCGCTTCGCGGTGAAATCCCGCTTCGCGGGGTGAAGGACGGATTTAATTTCACTTTGCGGCGAAGCTGCAAAATTTCACGTTTCCATAAAGGAAACATTTCACATTTTGCCGATCAGGCAAAATATTTCACTATAAAAAACAATATTTCAAAGGCACACACAAAGAGATCCGCGTTTATGCAGCTAAATCCGTCCTACGGGAACCCCCCGTTGCTTTCAAGTTCGCAACGAGGAACCCCTACAACGGACGGGTGAAATCCACCTTCGGTGGGTGAAATCCCTTCGGGGTGAAATCCCGCTTCGCGGGGTGAAGGACGGATTTAATTTCACTTTGCGGCGAAGCCGCAAAATTTCACGTTTCCGTAAAGGAAACATTTCACATTTTGCCGGTCAGGCAAAATATTTCACTATTTCTCCCCCTTTCAGATTGCCTGTTCACAATATATTAATAATAATTAAATAAGAATTTTCATAAAACAATTTTAAATGGTTGATTTTTATTTAATTATGTTGTATTATTATATAGATAATAAGATAAAATGGCTCGGTATGTGTTTAAAAATCGACCGCAGCCAAAAAACATTTTCGGGAGATTACAATGGATTTTTTATCTGATCCGCGTTTTACGGGCATAAAGCCTTTTGAAAATAGAGTCTGGCTCAGCAGTCCCACCATGCACGGCGACGAGCAGAAATGGGTAGACGACGCAATAAAAACGAACTGGGTAAGTACGGTAGGCGAGAATATAAACGAAATTGAAAAGCAGGTTGCGGAATTTATAGGCATTCCGTACACGGTCGCGTTATCCGCGGGCACCGCGGCGCTTCATCTTGCGGTAAAGCTCTGCGGACAGAAGCTTTACGGTCAGCCCGAGGCGGGACACGGGACGCTTGAAGGCAGAAAAGTCTTCTGTTCCGATCTGACGTTTGCCGCGACGGACAACCCGGTGTGTTACGAGGGCGGAAAACCCGTGTTCATAGACACGGAGCGCGAGACGTGGAATATGGACCCGAAGGCGCTTGAAAGAGCGTTTGAGATATATCCCGACGTAAAACTGATAGCCGTTGCGCATCTTTACGGCACGCCCGGCAAGATAGACGAGATAAGAGCGATAGCGGACAAACACGGCGCGCTTATTGTTGAAGACGCGGCGGAATCCTTCGGCTCGACGTATAAAGGAGCGCAGACCGGAGTATTCGGCGACGTAGGCGTCATCTCTTTCAACGGCAACAAGATAATAACCGGCAGCAGCGGCGGTATGATACTGTGCAAGGACCGCGCGGACGCGGAAAAAGCGAGAAAATGGTCAACGCAGAGCCGTGAGAAAGCCGCGTGGTATCAGCATACGGAGCTCGGTTACAACTACCGCATGAGCAATATCATAGCCGGCGTCGTACGCGGTCAGATGCCGTACATAAACGAGCATATAAAGCAAAAAAGAGAGATCTATTACAGATATAAAGAAGGCTTAAAAGATCTGCCGGTAAGCATGAACCCGTTTGACGTTCTGTCAGAGCCGAACTATTGGCTGTCCTGCATGCTGATAGACGAGGACGCTATGGCAAAGCATGAAAGAGGCGACACATCTGAGACTTGGAGCACGGAGCCCGGTAAAAGCTCGCCCGGCGAGATACTCGGCGCACTTGCCGCGTTCGGCGCGGAAGGCCGCCCGATATGGAAACCCATGCACATGCAGCCGGTTTACAGAAGCCGCCCGTTTGTGACAAAAGACGGCGAAGAAGACGTCGGAGCGGATATATTCCGCCGCGGTCTGTGTCTGCCTTCCGACAATAAAATGACAAAACAGCAGCAGGATATCGTAATAGATATCATACACAGGTGTTTTAAATGAGCAAGAACACGGCAAGTCATAAGGCATACGGACCGTATGAGAAGTTTGTAAAAAGACCTTTGGACTTCATACTTGCTTTTCTGTCCGTGATCGTATTTTCGCCTTTACTTATAGTCCTTACGGTCGCCGGCGCCGCAGCTATGAGAGGGAATCCGTTCTTTACGCAGAAACGCCCCGGCAGGATAGGAAAGGACGGAAAAGTAAAGATATTCCGGCTTATAAAATTCCGCACGATGTCAAACAAAAAGGACAAAGACGGGAATCTGCTGCCGGACAGCGAGCGGCTCAACAAATACGGTAAATTCTGCCGCGCAGCGTCTCTTGACGAGCTGCCGGAGCTTATAAATATTCTTAAAGGCGACATGGCTGTCGTCGGTCCGCGGCCGCTTTTGGTACAGTATCTTGACAGATACAGCGAGCATCAGGCGCGGCGGCACGAAGTCCGCCCGGGTCTGACCGGTCTGGCGCAGATACACGGCAGAAACGCGATAACCTGGGAAGAAAAATTCAACTGGGACGTAAAATACGTTGACAGCATTACTTTCAAAGGCGATTTCAAGATAGTTTTAGATACGGTGAAGACTGTATTCAGGCGCAGCGGCATAAGCGGCGGGAATACGGAAACGATGACGGAGTTTATGGGGAGCGGTAAATGAAGCTTACGATAATAGGCGCGTCCGGTCACGGCAAAGTCGCGGCTGATATCGCGAACAGGTGCGGATACGATATAATAGAGTTTCTTGACGACAACACCGCCGTCAAAGCGTGCGGAAAATGGCGGGTCGTCGGAAAAACCGACGCGGCGGAAGAGGTAGAAAACGATCTTTTCGTCGCCGTAGGCAGCGCAAAGACACGCAGAGCGATAACAGAGCGGTTTTCGGATAAGAATTTTGCAACTCTTATCCACCCATCGGCTGTCGTTGCGGACGACGTGAAGATAGGCGCGGGCTCCGCCGTTATGGCGGGCGCGGTAATAAATCCCGGCGCGGTGATAGGAAAAGGATGTATAATAAACACGTGCGCCTCCGTAGATCACGACTGCGTTTTGGGAGACTACTGCCACGTAGCCGTCGGAGCGCATCTTGCCGGAACAGTCACGGCAGGAGAAGAAACGTGGGTCGGCGCGGGAGCGACCGTATCGAATAACGTTAATATATGCGGCGGCTGTATGATAGGCGCCGGCGCCGTCGTCATAAAAAGCATTGATACACCCGGTACGTACGTCGGCGTGCCGGCAAAAAAGATAAAATGAAAATACTTATACTTGCAAACAACGACGTGGGGCTGTATAAGTTCAGAAAAGAGCTTATAGAGGAGCTGACAGCAGAGGGGCACGATATTATAATATCGCTGCCGGACGGAGATCTGGTAAGACCTTTTGAGCAAATGGGGTGCAGGTTTATAGATACCCCGATAGACAGAAGAGGCGTGAACCCGATAACCGATCTGAAGCTTTTGTCAAAATATAAGAAGATAATAAAAACGACCGACCCGGACCTTGTTATTACGTACACGATAAAGCCGAACGTATACGGCGGCATCGCCGCGAAACGGGCGAAAAAACAGTACGCGGTAAACATCACCGGTCTCGGCACGGCTTTTGAGAAACCCGGTTTTATAAGAACGCTTGTCATAGCGCTGTATAAAAAAGCGCTGCGCAAGGCAAAAGTCGTGTTCTGCGAAAACTCCGGCATACAGGACAGGCTCGTATCGTACGGGTGCTGCGATATAAACAAAACGTACGTTTTAAACGGCGCGGGCGTCAATACCGGGTATTTTGCGTATCAGCCGTACCCGGAAAACGATAAAGTCCAATTTCTGTTTATCGGCAGGATAATGAAAGAAAAGGGTATCAACGAGCTGTTAGCCGCCATGAAACGTCTTATTGACGACGGTGAAAAATGCTTTTTACACGTAGCAGGTCCTTGTGAAGAGGATTACGGGCAGATACTGAGCCGGTGCGAAAGCGAAGGCTGGCTTGAATACCACGGATACAAAGAAGACGTAAGACCGTTGATAGCCGCCTGCGACTGCGTGGTCCTGCCGTCGTATCACGAAGGAATGGCGAACACGAATCTGGAAGGCGCAAGCACCGGACGTCCCGTGATAACGAGCGATATCCCGGGATGTAAGGAATCCGTGACAGACGGGGAAAGCGGACTTTTGTGCAAGCCCGGCGACGCCGAAAGCCTGTACGAAAAAATGAAATTGATGATAAGAGCAAAGAACAGGGAAGAAATGGGAGCCGCCGGCAGACGGCTTATGATAAAAGAGTTTGACAGAAAGACGGTAGTTGAAAAAACGGTAAAACAGCTCTTTTAACGTCAGCATGAATTTTACGCTCACTTGGAAGGATTTATGGAGAAAATTCTGTTTTTGATGCGGTATCCGCTGCAGGATGCATACAATTTAAAACAAAAGTTTGACGGACAGATGCAGGCGTGCGTCGATCTGGGATATGACGTATACTACATCGCATACGACGAAAAGAATTACTACGTCTGTTCGTATAAAGACAAAAGCAGAAAAAAGATAGGCAAAAGACACTTCTGCGGTCTTAAAAACTACCGCAGTACGTACGCGTTTTTTGACCTGTATTCCGCTTTGTCCCGGCTTTTAAAAGATACCGCGTTTGATTATATATATATGAGAAAAAAGCTGGTCACGAAAAAAGCGGTCTCGGCTTTGAGCAAGCATAAAAACGGCGGCGGAAAGCTTATAGTTGAGATCCCGTCGTACGGCGTGAATGAAGCCGCGCTCGGATTTATGAGAGTTATAATAAACAAGCTTTATTCCGGCGCGGAAAAGAAATTCGGGTCGCTTGTCGATCTGTATACGCTTATAGGAAACGAATGTCCGGATACGTATAAAGGCAAGCCGGCTGTTGAAATATCAAACGGCATAACGCTTAAAAACATACCGGTAAAAAAGCAGACGAAGCTTGATTCCGAAATACGTATTCTCGCGCTTGCGAGTATGTGCGACTGGCAGGGCTACGACAGGATAATAAAAGGTATGAGCAGCTACTTTGGCAAATACCGCCTTGTACTGGAGCTTGCGGGAGACGATTTTGACGGGTCGGTCCAGCGCTGGAAAAAGCTGGCGGAGGAATTGAAGATAAGCGACAACGTCGTATATCACGGACCTTTATACGGCGCTCAGCTTGATGAGATATTCGACAAATGCCACGTGGCGGCGGGGTCTATGGCGCTTTTCAGAAAAAAAGCGTTCAGCGCCTCAACGCTCAAGGTCAGAGAATACATAGGAAGAGGGATCCCGTTCGTATACGCTTACGACGACTACGCACTCTTAGGCGACGAGTGGTTTGCAAAAAAACTGCCGGCGGACGAGAGCGCCGCGGATTTTGGTCAGATCGTTTCATGGCTTGAAAACGTATATAACAAAGACGGTTTTTCTTCCGATATGAGAAAATTCGCGGATGAGCATTTATCCTGGGTATCTCAGTTTGAAAAGGTACTGTCAAAAACAAAACAGCTGTAACAGAATTCAAAATACTAATATGCTTATGCAGAGAAAGCGCAATGATTAATCTGATATATACATCGTTTCCGTACGGGAACGCAGAGGCGTTCGCGGAATATGAAATACCGTATATAAACAAAGCGGAAAAAGACAATTACAGGATATTCAGCTTTTGCAGAAAAGACGAAAACAAAAGAAACGTTAGTATTGAAGGCGAAGTCCATATCGTAAGACCGAACGCGTTTGAGTATTTACGGGGCTTGCTGCACGTCCTGACGCCGCACGGCATAAAAGAGCTCGGGTGTGTGAAAAAGCGCGTCTGCAGAGACAGTCTGAGCAGATGCCTGTGGAGGATAGCTTATTACCGCGCATACGCATACGCACTGAACAGAAAGTATAAAAAGCTCGGCGGGGATAAAAACGGCGACGTTTTCGTAAGCTACTGGCTGACCGAATGCGCGTACGCGGCGCTGTACGTAAAGCAGAAGCACAAAAACGTAAAGGCCGTATCAAGAGGGCACGGCTTCGATCTATATGAGGAGCGCTGTTATCTGCCTTTCAGAGCCGAACTGTTATCCGGTTTAGACCGCGTTTATCTGGTAAACAATGCTGAAAGAGAGTATCTGCTAAAGCGTTATACGGTACCGGAGGACAAGCTGAGCGTTTCTCATCTCGGCATAGACTTGCCGCCGGAATATAAAACAACGTCGGACCGCGGCAGCTTTACTATATTATCGTGCTCGTCCGTCATTCAGTTGAAAAGGCTTGATCTTTTGGTCGACGCGCTGGCGCAGATAAAAGATTTTAAGTTTAAATGGATCCATATAGGTGGCGGACCGCTGTTTGAGGCAGTCAAAGAAGCGGCGGGAAAAAAGCTCTGCGAGCCGACGCAGGAGTTTGTTTTCCCCGGTCAGCTGACGCTTGAAGAAGTCCACAGGCTCTACCGCGAAAACGATATATCGCTGTTTGTCAACTGCAGCGATACGGAGGGAGTTCCGGTTTCCGTAATGGAAGCCATGTCGTACGGCATACCCGTTGCCGCAAGAGACGTGGGCGGCAATTCCGAAATAGTAAATGACAAAAACGGCATACTTATAAAAAAGGACTGCACACCAAGCGATCTGGCGGAAGCGATAAGAAAGATATATAACTGCAGTGAAGAGGAATATACAAAACTGAGGCGTACAGCACGTCAGACCGTTGAAGAAGATTTCAGTGCAGAAATACAGTATACCGGTTTTTTCAAAGAATTAAAAAATATCATTTGATTAAAAGTTGGAGGCGTCGTGTTAAGATTAAGATTACCTAACAGGCAGGAAGTTACCGTATTACTTTTGGCAGGGTTGTTTTTACTGATCCCGCTTGATTACGTATTGCCTCATATAGGAAGCGCGACCTGCGTTACCGTAATATCAATAGCAATTATCCTGTTCGGTCTGCTTCTTATAATAACCGGACCGAAGACGATAAGGCTGAGCAAAGAATCAAAAATTCTTCTGTTTTTGACGTTCGTATATTTTATATCGGTGATATGGGCTATTGAAAAAAGCGCGTCGCTTTCCCGTATGTTCCCCATCCTTAATACATTTTTGCTCTATATCATAGCAACGCAGTTCAAATACAGCAAAAAACATATACGCTGGATGGAAAACGCGTCTATCATCGGCGCGGTGATACTGTCGCTTTACGTTTTCAGATATATAGACTTATCGCTCGTCTTCGCCGGCTACAGACTGAAATTCAACCTGCTCGGAACACAGTATTTCAGCGACCCGAACGGTCTTGCCGGACGTCTTTTGTTCCCGGTAATAATACTGATAGACAGAGTTCAGAAAAAGCAAAAAGTCTATATGCGTATCTTCTATATCGTTTTGCTTCTGCTTTGCGCGTACTTTTTGCTCATGACGGGATCGAGAGCCGGAATGGTGGCTATAATGATAGGCGTGTTCATAACGCTGCTTCAGGGCTTCAGAAACAAAAACAAGTGGGTAATCATAAGCGTTCTGGTACTGACCGTCGCCGTCTATATAGGAATAAACTATCTGCCGAGCCATATAGTAAGCAGGATATTCAACTTTATAAACTACAAGAGCGTCGCAACGGTGAAGGGAGACAGAATAGATATATGGAAACACGTGTTTGAGCTGTTTTTAAGATCTCCTCTG
>JAEEGW010000300.1 GCA_016280525.1 Clostridiales bacterium | reverse complement strand
TCTCAACGAACGCTTCCAGAACGCTGTCCGGTATCTCTCTGTCCTCGTCAAAGTGGTTATACTGCTCCAGCGCGAATTTCAAAAACGTGATTTTGTCCTCGTAGTCGGAAACGCTTTCTTCCGGCGCGTCCGCCGTCAGCGCGGCAATCTCCGATTTTAGCTTGTCGATCTTTTCGCGGATCTCATTGCTGTTTGAAATGAAGACATCCGCTGTGACCTCGCCATCCATACGCATACCGAGCAAACGTTCAAACCGTTTATCGAGTTTTTCTATCTCGGTCTGCTTTGTGATGACAAGCTCCGCGTTGTCCTCGTAATCGGGCGTGTCGCTGATGTGCTGTTCAAGCATTCCGTTTGCCAGTGCGAGCACCTCGTCCTTACGGTTGAGATACCTCGTGAAAACGTATTTTGCCATCAGTGCCAACTTCCACTGCGGCACCATCGGGCTATTGCAATAGCCCTCATACGGCAATCCCTTTTCCTTTCGTTTCTCCGGCGTGCCGTTTCGTACGACCTCCCGGCATCGGTAAGCGACCTTGTGCGTGTTCCGTGCACCGGACCAGTGCTGTCGGTTTACTCCGTGTCCGCAGTAGCAATCGAGTGGCTTGACCCATACGTTTTTGGACGGTGTTTTACCCTTGTGCTGTCTTTCGTCAGGGGTGATTTTCGGATTGTTGGTTTTAGATTTCATAATTGTCTGCACCCTTTCATATTCTTCCACGGTTATGATCGGCTCGTGGCGGCCTTTTGTTTGCGTCAGCTTGATTTCGCCATAATTCTTGATCTTCTTCTGCTCCAGATAGTCCGGCACGTATTCCTTGTGATAGGTGATGATGCCGCAGTAAAAGGAGTTTTTCAAAACGTGTGAGATAACGGTCTCGTGCCATCGCGTCTTTCCCGTCGCGGTTTTTATCCCGCGCCGTTCCAGCTCGTCCTTGATGAGCGACAGCCCTTTTCCGTCAAGGTACATTTCATAGATGAGGCGGACGGCTTTCGCCTGGTCGGGGTTGATATAAAAATCGACCTTTTTCTTGTTGCCCTCGACAATGGTCTGCACCCGGTCGTAGCCGAGAATGTTGCCGTTGCCGTAGAAGACGCCGTTATTCATGGACGTCTGCTGACCGGATTTCACGCGGATCGAGGTTTTGCGGCTTTCGTCCTGCGCCAGCGTCGCCATGATGGTGAGCCGAAGCTCACCATCACCGTCGAACGTCTTAATGTTGTCGTTGATGAAAAAGACCTCCACGCCCCAACGCTTCAGATCTCGGGTGTACTGAAGCGTATCCACCGTGTTTCTTGCAAAACGCGATACCTCGCGGGTGATGATCAGGTCGAACTCGCGTCGTTTCGCCGCCGCGATCATTCTCATAAAATGCGGGCGCTTATACGCGGACGTGCCCGTGATACCTTCGTCGATATACTGCTCGACGAGATCCCATTCGGGGTGCGCCGTCAGAATCGGCTTGTACCAGTCCACCTGATTTTCGAGCGCCGACAACTGCGCTTCGTGTTCCGTTGAAACGCGGGCGTATATGACAACCCGGCGCTTTTTCAGTTCGTATTCTATCAAGCGGTTTCATCCTCCTTTTCTTTCTTGATTTCCTTGACCGTAAATTTTGAGAGATCGACGATTCCCGCGTAGTCGTTCATAATGTTGCGGAACATATACGCCGGGAGGTGTCCGTCGTGATTCAACTGCTCGATCAGTTTGAGCGCGGCGAAGCAGAGATCAGGATCATTCGATAAGATTTTACTCATATTGTTTCACCCTTGCAAATGTGCGATCAGCGGGCGCCGTCGTCACGTTTGCGCTCCTTTCTTATAAGCTCCTGCTGTTCACGCTGACGCTGTGTTTCAAGGATGCTGAGGATGGATTTGATAATCTGCTCCGGCGTGTAGGAAGACGGGAAATACTTTGTCAAATCCGCCAGTTTGATCGAGACCTTTTCCGCCTGATTCGGCTTCGGCTCGTCCATGATCTTCTCGATATCCTCATAGGTGATCTCGCCGCCCGCCGCCTTTTCACGGATACGGCGCGTCTGCGCGTGAGACGGAAAGACCTCGCCGCCGCTCTCGTCGATGCGGTCGACGATATCGCGCTGGACTTCTTCGTCGAGATAGGACATCTCTACGGCGGGACGCATACCGATCTTGCCTTCGTCCACATACTGCAAGAGTTCGGGGACGAGGTAAGTCAGGCGGATATAGCGAAAAATCTGACGGGCGCTGTCAGCGCTGTTTTCAGCCAGTTTTTCATCGGTGCGGTTATCGCGTAACTTCGCGCCCACTGGGCGCGAAGTTGAATCGCAGTTTTCCGACTGCTCCAAATCCGTCCGCTTGCCCTGCCTACTCATCGCTTCCATCTTCATTTTGTATGCGAATGCTTTCTCCGACGGGAGCAGTTCTGTGCGCTGACAGTTGGAATCGACCATCATTACCGTGGCGGCGTCGCGGTCGATGAAGTGGACGGTGCACGGCACTTTCTTCAAACCAAGCTTCTGCGCGGCGGCGTAGCGGCGGTGCCCTGAAATGATCTCGTACTTGCCCTCCGTTTCTTCAAGCGGGCGGACAAGCAACGGGCTCAGAATACCGTGAGTGCCGATGCTTTCCGTGAGATCATCCAGTTCCACGCCCTCACGGACAAGATACGGATGATCCTTGAAAGGTACAAGATCTTCAAGTTTGATAATGAGCGATTTGGACTTCGGCGCTGCGTCAGGTTTTGCTTCAACAACGGCGTCCGGTTTGGTTTCATTTACAATGTCGGTATTGTTATTCTCAACGATGTCCTTTTTCTTTGCGGTCGTATCGACCGACTTTTTGGGTTCCTTCTTCATGGGAAATCCTCCTTTTTATTATTTCGCTGTTTTTGATTCGGAGGTGCATCGTTTATATTTGACCGGCAAACAGCGTGCCGTGTATTTTTCAAAGTTGTTATCTTTCAATGTCGTCTCTGTGCTTTATCAACGTCGGTTGTTTTGGTTCGGGTTTCGGGAAAACGATACGCTCGTCCGGCTTTTCGCGGAGCAGCTCTGCGGCGTTTTTCTGGCTCGCCTGTAAAAGCGACATATCGCAAGCCCAATACTGCTTTTCAATGGTGTCATACGCTTCGGCGTATTTCTGTGGGCGTATCTTCATACGCTCTGCGCGGAGTTCATCTTGGTTGCAATTCGCCGCTTCCGCCGTTTTTTCACGATAAGCTGAAATTGCTTTGTCGATTTCCTCGTCAAGATGATTCTCCCAGTTTTCAAATTCTGCTAACCGCTCCTCCGCCGTCCTGATCCGGTTTTCTGCGGCTTCAACGGTGCTTCCGGCAACGTGAGTCAAAGCATTGTGTTCTGTCATCCACTCGGAGATTTCCTCATTGAGACCGTATAGTTTTGTTTCAATCTCCGTGCGCCGTTTCTTGAAGATTTTTAACGTGTGCTGCAGTTCATCCTCAAGGTCGGATTTTTCTTTCTTCAGCTGCTCCAACTTCTCATTCGTCGCCTTGATATACGGAACGGCTTTTTTCATTCTTGCGATCTCATCCCGCTTTTCGCTCATTTTTCCGCGATTGTATTTCCAGTCGTAAATCAGAACGGTCAGCTGTACGCGGATCGTTTCAAGGATATTGGCGATAACGGGGATAAGCAAAACGAACGCCTTCGTGAGAGTTACGACTGCTTCCAACCAATATGCGATCGCGCTGTTGTCCTTGAAAATCGTGCGGTTGATCTCGCGGCGGTCTGACTTGCGTCCCTTGCGTTCCATACGGATAGCGAACACGCCCTCGTGTATCGTCGGCTGACGGTTGATGCCCTGCGCCTTGAAGCTGCGGTGATCAACGCGGACGTCATACTCGGCAAGTTCAAGATGCCGGTTCATCTCGTCCGCCCACGCTTTACGCCAGACGAATAATTGCTCCCGACTGTTCCATTTCTGCGTGATCGGATTTTGTCTGCCGAGCTTGGAGCTTTTCGGATGCTTGGACAGCCGCTCATATCCATCCGCCTCCGACGGCGGCAGATATTTCTTGATTCCACCTACCCGGTAAAGATACTGCTTCTCCCACCCGTCCTTTTGGGCAGAAAGAAATTCAGAGGCGGTAAAGCCCTGCTCTATACCGTCTCTGATACACAAATACTCTTTTTCGGTTTTGGATTGCCAGCCGCCATTTTCCTTTAATGGTCGTATTGTCAGCAGAATATGGGCGTGGGGATTGTGACCGTCGGTGTCGTGAATACAAACGTCGGCGCACATACCGTCCGAGACAAATTGTGTTTGTACATACTCTTCGATCAGCTGAACGTTTTGCTCCAGCGTCAACTCGACGGGAAGCGCAACGATGATTTCACGGGCAAGGCGGCTGTCCTTCGTTTTCTCTGTCGCCTCGACTACGTTCCACAGTACCGCGCGATCTTGCCATTCGGGCGGCGCGTGAGCAGGAAGAAAGACGCGGGAATACTTGCATCCGCGTTTTCTGCTGTAATCGTGCATCAGCCCGTCATAGTCGTTGTAGATCTTGGAACAGCTCGTATAGGCAGCCGCCGCCACGGCGGAACGCCCTTTTCCTCTTGTGATAGGCTTTGCTTCTAAATGAAATATCGCTATGCTGAATCACCTCCTTCCTGCACATAGCGATCATTGTTTCTCGCCCTCCGCAGGAGCGCACTACCGCCGCTTTGCGGTGGTGAGTAAGTGCGCCCTTTGGGAAAGCAGGCGTCAGCAACCGGTCGTTCTTTTAGAGATTTCATAGAGTTTCGCCTCCAGTTCCGATAGATCCGTGATGTCGTTTACCCACGGAAACACTTTCTCCAGAATCGCACCTTCCTGAATGAGCCGCCGCGTCCGTTCCTTGCGTTCCTTCGCTCTGTTTCGCATCTGCGCTTCTTCAAGCCGGTGCTTTGCCTGCAAAAGTTTCTTTTCATCTTCCGTCATTTCGGATACCTCCTTTCTGCCTTTCGGCGATTTTTCTTTTTGCAGCTTCGACGATGTCGGCTGATACGTTCATGAGTATCACCTTCTTTCTGAATTTTTGCACAAGAAAAGACCGGCGATTTTTCGTCGGTCTCGTCGTATGCTATGTATGAGATAGCTATATTTGATTTTGAAATTTGAAAAAGTGGGGGCAGTTCTTTACAATCTGAAAAACGATTTTTTAAAAATGGTGGACGCGGTATCTATGAATGATTTTATGTTTTTCAAATTGTCCCTCTATATACTAACGAGGTGAGAAAGAAAAAATATTCCTGAATTCTGAAAATTTCTGAAAAGTTTTTTAGATTCCCGTTACGTCCTTGAATTTTACGCGCATCGTTTTTAATCTTTTTGATACGGCTCCGTTGCCGGAATACCCGAGCATTTTTGCAATCTCGCTCTGCGTATATCCCTGTTCCCTGAGGCGATATATTTTCTTTTCCGTATCGTCAAGCGTTTTCCAGTAGTCCTCGACCATCAGATTAAAGATGGCAAGTTTTTCAGGATCGACTATCGTCTGATCTGGACGGAGCTTAGTTTCCGGATCGGGGCAGTATTCGACTTTTACCTCCGCGTCGGTGTGATACCATTTTTTATTATGATCCTGCGCATGGAAATTCGGCTTGATGTACGGGTTGAAATCTTCGGCGGCGGAGAGATTTTGCACAACTTCGGCGAGTTTGTCGTACTCCATCACGTCGAGCATCGTGCCGACGGCGGTACTCATGAAATCGTCCGCTTTTTTATCAAGGTCGGGATCGTCGAAGTCAAACTGGCTGAATATAGACTCAACGATTTCATCCGGACCAGTGAGCAACATCCGCACTCCATCCGATACCAAATCTTCAACGCTGTCCCGCAGAGCGATCAGCGGATTGTCCTGTGATTTTTCGCCGTTCAGCCTGACGGTATGATCAAAATATCCGGACCAGGCGCCAAGCCCTTTTGCGCGTGATTCTTTTTCAAAAGCGACGTCCATTATTTTCCGGATGCGGTTTATCTTCTCCTGATCCTCTGAAGAACGAGATTTTGGCTCCGATATTTTTGCCGCAGACCAGTCGTGCTTTTTGAAAAACGCCCGCATTTCCAGTATCGTCGGCGCGCGGTCAAGGTCGAGCAATGTTGTATCAAGCGGCATAATGAACTCCTAATTCAAAAAATCAAACAAAGAATTTTCCAGAAATGTTTTGTCTAATTTCTATCTCATTAATCTTTGATAGCACTTTCCCATTGAGGAGAAAAGCGTTCCTTTCCATATCTGCAAACAAACCAATCAATTCTTTAAAAGAAACCGTATTTGCATTCAATAAAAGAACCTTATCCCTAAGCAACTCGTTCTTCTTCATCTGTTCTACAGCATCGTATTTTAATGATTTCTTAAAATACTTATAAGGATTAAACGGAAGGGTTTTATTAAACTGGCTTTGTGATATAGTCCCATCAATATCATTTCCCCTACATAACACATCGTAAATCTCGTCATAGAAACCATCCCGGGACTTATTAGTATTGCCAGCCTTTCCAATCATTTCTTTATAAGCATTCAGAAATGTCAAGCATTCTTCATGAACTTCTTTCAAAAAGTCAACTGTCTTCTTTGTCTTATAATTAAATATGTTCTTTGTGCCAGATATCAAACAAATAGCAATTCCGGTTATTAGTCCTGCAAATACATTTGACAGAGCAGAAGATAAAAACGGAAATTGCTGTTGGGTGTTATGAGAAAGGATAATAGAAATTGCTGCCAAAATCACTAAAACTATTGTAAGAATCACGTGAGGAAGGCGGAACAATTCCAATAAATAGACAAAGATGTTTTTTATTTTTCTAAAAAAGCGCTTTAATAACCTTTTCAAATTGTGCTTTCCTTTCTTTTTTTATTTCATCGTAAATAATCTTGCCTCCACTCAAAAAGCGGGAAGAACCGATCCATTCTTGTGTCTCTTATTCCTCGGTTTCGTAGTAATACGAATAGTCAATGCCTTTCATGATGATTTCTCGGTTGTAGATATCGTCAGTCAAGGCGGTTTTTATCAGTTCGTATATTTTCTTCGAATCGGATACGCTTTCGCGCATGGCGGCGAGATAACCTTTTTTGTCGATCAGGCTCCAGTCAACGCATTTTTTCAGATTCTTTTTCAGGATCAGATCAAGCCAGATGCGTGTGCTTCTGCCGTTTCCCTCCATAAAAGGATGCGCAACGTTCATTTCAACGTATTTGCTGACGATCTCTTCAAGCGTGTTCTCGGGCATTTTTTCGATATGTGCAAGAGCCCCGTCCAGATACAACGCGGGGGCAAAAGCAAAACCGCCCTTTGCAATATTGACCGTCCGTATCTGCCCGGCAAAATCATAGAGCCCGCCAAAAATGTATCCGTGGATCTGTTGCAAGCCTTTCGCCGTTCCGACTTCAATGTTGTCTATGAAGCCGCTCTCAAAAAGCTCGTACGCCTTTTGTTTGCTCTTTTCGTCAAGCGAGGTCTCCATGTTTTTCATCCAGCGGGCAAACACTTCGGATTTTTTGCTCGGAATCAGCGCGATGACTGTGTTGAGTCCTTGCTCGTCAACAACGTCGGTGTTGTAAAACTTGCCGTCACGCGCTCTTAATTTCAGTTGTTTGCAATTTGCAAACAACTCGCTGTTCCTTCTTTTTACGGTCGCCCAGTACACGCGTGGGTTCTTGCTTTTCGTAAGCGCTTCTGCAATATCCGCAGCGCAAAACCACCATTTGGAACTTTCATCATCCCAAACGGCACGTACCGGTACATCTTCAAAAAAACGTATAGATGTTTTTTGCATAATGATCTCTCCAAGATAGTTTATAGCAATTGCTCTTTATTCTCTTTACAATGATTTCTTACAATATCAATCCAAGAACTATACCAATACCATGTGCCTGATACCACGGTACCAAAGGAATACTTGTTATTCTTTGCATCTTTGGCTTTCCAAAGATCGGTATGTTTATTGATAGAAAAACGAATATATCCTTCGCTTTTCATTATATCAACTATCTCTTTTGGCCGATACTTGGGTTTTTCGGTTTCTTTAATTAAAGTATATGTTTTTTCAACACCTTCAGCCAAAGGAGAATCGCCCTTAATAAACTCAACGACTTGATCCGCTTGACCCTGCCTTTTTGCATTTATAGGAACGAAAAGAACACGGTATGCGTAACGCGAACTCTTCAGTGTTTCGTCAGATAAATCTGATTCGTAATCAACGACGAAATTTCTAACGCTTGATGTAACATGGGGATTGTTTTGTAATGCCTCATGCTGATCAGGTGTGATAGGAGAAAACTGAATTGCCAGAGATAAATCTTTATTTAAACCATACTTTTCACCAAAAAGTTTGATTATGTAATAATCAAAGTTAATTGCACAGGCTTGTAGTTTTGCACTTAAATATTCGTCTATTTTATCAGTCATTTGATGCTCAATTTCATGACGAATACCAATTAGAAAGCGCAAGTTTGAAATTGTATCATTATCTAACGGACAATCGTCATCATTTAAACAACGCTCTAATTCCCAATACTTGTATGCTCCATATTTTGTGCGATCATATTTTCTTCGTTTGTTCATTTGCTTGTAATACCTATAATCAATGCCCTGACTTCGGTAATATGCATGTAGAATATATGTCCATCCGATTACAGACAAAGTAATGAAAGTTTCAGACTTAAACGTAATATTGGGATTATTATATATTTGTACAGCAGCTAAAACAGCTTCTCTCCCTTTTCTGAGCAGTTCGTCTTTTATCGAATAAATCTTTTTTCTGGGCATATAATACCTCCTTTTAGGGAATCGATTATCATTTATCAGTTATTCTCCTCAAAGTTCTCCACCTGTTCCATAACTTTACGGAAAACTTCGGGACTGTACTGTGGCGGATATCCGTTTTTGACCAGACAGACCTTTATATCGAATTTCAGCTGATCTCGTACGATCTGATTATTCAGCCAGTCTGTAAAGGAAGATTTGGTGTCGATGATTTCCTTAATCTTCTTCGCAAGAGAGCGACATTTATCGTTGACGGAAACACCGTCTATGACCTTGTCTTCGCCGTACTCGAAATTGTATTGGTCTCGCAACGCCATCAGAATATCATAAAACGCTTTTTCCTCGAAAGTCAGACCGATTTTGCGGAAACTCTCTCTGTCGGCGTTCATATCTTTCAGAATCTTCAATGCCTGCTCGGTCGCGTTTTTGATGATTTCTTCGGAGGTCATCTCCTGCGCTTCACCGGCTTCTTCTGCTGTCAGGTGTTTACGGCGCTCATGATATAATTTAATTGTCTCCTCGAGCATTTCCTGATACTTTTTCGCTGCCATCTGATTGGTTTTTCCGTATTCGGTTATTTGCTTCCGCAGTAGTTTAACAAGCAGTTCAAGTTTGGAAGCCGGCATTCTGATATCTGACAGCTTTTCAAAATATTCCGGGCTGAAAATATCTTCCTGCTCTCCATCTTCAAGCACACTTTCAACTTCATTATATTTTAGCGCATCTTCGACCATCTTGGCAACATGACGATTCATGGTATCAGCATCTACTTCGCTGGTGCCGCTCATTTTTCTGACAAATCCTGCTATTGCCATAAAGCACTGGGCTAACGCTGATTCTTCGTCACTTAATTCACCCGACGGTTGGCAGATATCATAAGCTGAACGCATACGCTTTACAGTCTTTAAGAAATATGTTTTAAACGAAACTTTTTTAACGGTTTTGCCATCATTACTTTCCGACTGCAATTCTTGATTTGATATAAAAACATACTCTGCTGCTTTAGCAAGCAATGTATATCTGGCTGCCGGGTCACCGTTAGGATCGAGAAAAGGATTTAAGTCGTATCCGGCAAACAGCTCATTAAGAATCAATATTTGCTCTCTAAAAATATATGTGGCTTGTTCCACGTCATCGACAGTAGGCGCAACGGAATGGTCACCGCCGTAGACTTTCATTGCTTCGCGCATATTGTCACGGATACCGATATAATCAACGATTAAACCGTAATCCTTGCCCGGATATTTACGGTTTACACGGCTTATTGTTTGGATAAGCATATGTTTTTTCAGCGGTTTATCGTTGTATAAATAGGTGAGCGATTCAACGTCGAATCCGGTGATCCACATATCAACAACGATTACAATACGGAAATTCGAGTTTTCCTGTTTGAATGCCGTATCAAGCTCGTCGGATCTGGTTTCGTTTCTTACGCCGCCGAGATAATTATACATTTCTTCTGGATCATTGCTTCCGACGCTTGCCACCATAGCCATAAACGGCATGGGTTTCAGTTTGCGCAACTCTTCTTCGCTTATATTGTTTTCATCAGGTGTTTTCTTCTCAACAAACCATTCCGGATATTTTGCTTCAAATTTCTTCAACAGATCATATGCGATCTTTCTGCTTGAACATACGATCATTGCTTTTTGTACTCTGTTTGGGTCGTTTGCACAGGAAGAAACATAGTGATCATGTATATCAACGGCAAGTCTTTCCAGACGAGAAGGCTCTTCGAGTATGATTTCCATCGAGCTCATCGCCTTTTTACTTGCTTCTATATCTTCCTCTGTAGCGCCGTCGTCAGCGCACCTCTTGTAATATGCCTCTATCTGACGGACTTTTTCTTCATCTAAAAGCACTTTTGCAATACGCGGATGATATTTTATAGATACAGTCAATCCGTCCGCAACCGCCTGATCCATGGAATATCTGTCAATTTCATCACCGAACGTCTGATACGTTTCTGCTATCGGCGTGCCCGTAAAGCCGACAAACGTTGCGTGCGGAAAAGCCTCTCTCAAAACTTTTGCATACGGTTTTGAGATCATAGCGCGCATATTATCGTCCGCGTCCTTGCTGAACTGTATCTTTTTGGAATGGTCAATCTGCGTTCTGTGCGCTTCATCAGAAAAGCAAATGATATTTGACCGGTCGTTTATAAGTCCGATTTTGTCATTTTCGCGGTCACAGAATTTCTGGATCGTGCAGATATAAAAGCCGCCGCTCTCGCGTATGCCGAGTTCTTCGCGCAGTATTTTTCGGCTCGGAACGACGCTTACTTCACCGAGATTCAAAAACTCTTTGCTCTTGGTAAAAAGCTTTGCTCCCTGCTTTTGCAGATCGTCACGGTCAACGATAACAACGATAGTCGGAGAACCGATCTCCGGCACGTCGGTGCAGCGTAAAGCAAGCTGACGGGCAAGAAATGCCATAGTGTAGGTTTTTCCGCAGCCGGTTGCGCCGAAATACGTACCGCCTTTGCCGCTTTTCTCAACAACGGATTTGATAATACTCTGTTTTAGCAAACGCGCGGCAAAAAACTGCGGATAGCGGCAGACGATCTCTTTTTCTTCGCTGTCGTAAATACCGTCCTGAAAATATATGTAATCGCGGAATATTTCAAGAAAACGCGCCGGACTGTATACGCCTTTTACCATAGTTTGAGTTTCTTCAAAAGGCATTGTTGATATTTTATCCCCGTCGTTGACGCGGCGCCACGCATAAAAATGCTCATACGGTGCGCGTACTGTTCCGAGGCGTGTTTTTACTCCATCCGATATACAGGCGAGAGGGCAATAGTGCAGTAAATGCGGAATATCGCGCCAGTAACGAATTGTTATCTGTTCCCACGCGTCAAATATCGTTGCGTTTGCATCTGCGGGATTTTTCAGTTCAATGACGCATACCGGCATGCCGTTGACGTACAACAGAACGTCAGGTCTTCTGTTCTCAACCTGTCCGTTATTTGTGTATTCAATAGATAACTGATTGACAACGCGAAAGATATTACTATCCGGATCGTTGTAATCAATCAGCTGTATCATGCGGGCCTGTCCGTCCTGGGGTGTGAATTTTATCCCGTCAACCATCCAGTTATAAACCTTATGCAGCGTTGCAAAGTCGCTTTCAGCACCTGCAAGCCGTATAAGATCCATAATATTACGTACTTCATCGACCGTCAGATCCGGATTTGTTTTGCTCAAAAACTGCTCCAGATCATCGGTATAAAGCACCTCGCTTTTGGAAGAACGTGGAATATTATTTCCGGCAAGATACTGCCAGCCCTCTCCTTCTAAGAACGAAATAAACGCGTCCTCAAAATCCGATTCGCAGAAACGGCCGTTGTAATTTTGGAGTTTTGACATTTGTTTTACCTCGATTTTATTCTTCACGATTATACTCTATTGGAAATAAAATCCAAAACTTTTTCTATGGAAAAAGTGGTTAGATTCATATCATATATGTGAGTAGCATAAATAAGGTCAATCTGTTCAGGCAGTTCTGAAAGTGAAAAACCAAATGGAGAAGGACGTTTGTTTAACGAAAAACCATTAGTAGTATTTTCTAAAATAAACCAATCGCCATATATTCCCGAATCATTTTTTAACAAAAGAATGTTAAATCCACAGTTTTCATTGTCCTCTACTTGACACCATAAAACAATGTCCTTTCCTTTGCATTTTGGAAGATAATTGATGATTTGTTGAGAGCCGAATAAACCTGGAACTGTTCGTGTAAATCGTTCCTTAAAAAGGATTTCTCCAGTAATGAAAACTTTGTTTCCAGACGTCAATATAATTTTTGTTGTAAATTTGTAATTTATATCACTTGGGGCTAATTCGATTATATTTATCTTTTGAGTATTAGAATACTGAGAATTGAATCTTTCCACAAAAGTACGAATTGGATTAATCACGACATTAACATATTGAGAATAAGATAACTTTATATAATTCTCTTTGTCCTCTTTTTCTTTCTTTTTTGCCGCTTGTTCTTTTTGCTGTTCGATATCCTTTTTATTTCTTAATGAAACTGCGTTGTTGACGATTTCCGATATATCGTCTATAGGCAATGATTTAGAATCTAAGACACTAATGATTTCATCCCAGTCTTTAAACCTTTTTTGCGTTGGCTTCTCAAGCATTTTTATTATCATCGAAATAATATTTGGAGATAACACAGGATTTTTCGTTGTAGGATCAATTATTGAAGAATACAAATGCATATCTCTAAAATTCATATTATCAAGTTTTCTTGGAATAGTATACGGGTAAGACAATGTTGCAAGTTCATAAAAAACTATACCCATTGAATAAATATCCATTTGTATAGTATTACTATCATTATTCCATGCTTCTGGTGCTATATATGGAAGAGTCCCGGAATTTTTAAAAGTCATGGTTTTAGTGCTATCCCCAGATATTTTTGACAAGCCGAAATCTGTAATCTTTAACACGCCATCGAAATTTAATATGTTCTCGGGTTTTATATCACGATGTACCAGATGTTTACTTATGCATTTCATACCATTTGCTAATTGATAATAGATGCTTTTTAATGTAACAATATCAAACTGTTCACCATTTCTATTATCAATTAAATCACGTAATGTCCCGCCGCTTGTATATTCCATGATGATATAAGGCGGATATTCTGCAAATTCAGTTCCATCATGAATATATAGATATTTGATTACATTTTCAGATTCAACAAGTTTTGACAAATTAGTTTCTTTTTGAAAAGACAAAAAGGCGTCGTTGTCATTAAATGTATTTTGGATAATCTTGACAGCAACTATTTTCCCATCGTTTTCACGGTGTGCTTTATATACATTTCCAAATCCTCCCGATCCAAGTGTTTCATCTAAGACATAGCTGTTCCCTTTGTTATCAGCGATTTTTGAACCAACTGTAATTATCATTTTTTAATATCCTTGACCTTATGAAAAATCTTGTATTTTTTGAAATTCATTATTCTAAATAATTTATCGCTAATGCAATTAACGAAAGACATCTGTTAAAGAAATAATCATAATGTCGCAGATCATTAATATCCACTTTGTTCGTTTCATGATGGCGAATTCGATAATTGTTTCCAATATCTTTCAAAGCATTAAATTCGGTATCAAACAAATTGATATAGTTCGGGTTTCCACCAGCAATATCATTAATTATTTTCGAAACTGAGCCTTTTTTGTCCATGGTAGTATAATACGTTTTTAATCGTTCGAGGGCATCCCAAATCTTTTCGACTGCATCTTTTTGATCTTCGGGATAAGGTGATTTGTGTTTCTTTATAGCCGTTTGCATTAAATCTTTTAGCCCAGGTTCTTTTATCAATGTAACGTTTTCTTCAATTTCTTCAGATATGATCGATATTTCTTCAACCCGTTCAATTTCAAAATTTTCATTCAATTTATATAACAAACCGGTTTTTTCAAAAATATCATTAATATCACAAAGAAATCTATTGGCTGTAAAATTTGTTGAGCTATAAGAAATATCGTCATGATGGTAAAAGCTATGGGGTACTTTGCGTGAAATATCTCTTATATTGCCAGAGATATATTCGATCAGATCAAATAGAGCATATTGATCAAATTCATCCTCTATTATGTTATCTGCCTCGAAAACATTATGCAATCTTCGCGGTTTGTCAATCATACCATCTCTACGGAAGAGTGTGGGAATTACAAATTCCATATCCTCGTTGAATTTTATTAGGTCAATTCCGCAACAACCATTACCATCAGGGCACTCTTTGGGATATTTCCAAGCAAGATTATCAAAATATCGTTCGCAGCAATCAAATAACAATGAATATGCTTTTATTGTTATTTTATATGTTTTTTCTATCGATTTTCTCATACCGTGGCGCTCGGTATACAATCCTTTTTCTGTTGTATTGCTTGACAAACTATTTAAAATTATTAAGTATTGATGAATTGGAGAGCCTGCATTTTTGTTCGCAACATAATACCATTCATTAAGTGATACACTTCTAATTTTTTGCATTTCTGTGCTATTTTCACCATAGTTTTGCACGATATACTGCTCAACATCTGACTTCCAAATTAAAAATTTTGCGTCATTTTGAGAAACTGCCTCGCTTTTTAATTTGTTTCCCGTTTCAATTAATTTCTGCAACGTAATAATCACCATTTTTCCTCCAACGATCCTTTTATTAAAATCGGGCAGATGTATTTAATTTGAGATTTCAACTGTTCGTTGATTTTCTTTCGAGCTATATATACATCATAAATTTCTGCTATAGCTTTTTGTATTTTAATATCCGGTATTGGTATTTTTATATTACACATCTCATCCCAGTCAAAAGTTTCACGAGCCGATCCCCATGAATTAAATCGGGCATAACGGTCAAATTCTGATCTTGATAAATAAAGCATTAAATATTTGGGAAGTAACTCGTTTAAATCATTACTGCGAAATGCAATATAAGATGATGAACATATAAATGTATCGTCTGAATTGTTAAATGCGAGTGAAATCTTCTCGCCATTTCGAGATGTAACAGTCACGTATGCAAATTCGTTCGGCTCAATAACACAATATTGCCTTAAATTTACTCCTGCCATATCAGCTTTTGTTTCAATGAACTTCTTTTCAATAGAGATTCCTTTTACATCATCAATTCCATATTTCAAATTATCATTTGTTATCTCTATCTGCTCGATGAACTTCCCAATTCTTTCACTCGGAATTTTTCGGCGCAAGTCTTCTATATATCCGTCGCAGACGAGTTTCAAATCCTCCAAGCCGCGCTCATAACTCTGCTGGTTGGCGACCACGGCCTTGTAAATGTCAACATATTTCTGCTGGACACCAATATCGGGGAGTTTTATCTCCAGTTCGCACATGTTGTCCCAGTTAAAAAAGAGCGTAGCACTTCCATAGGTTTTGAAAAGCATATAGCGGTCAAATTCGGGTCTGAGAAACCAAATATACAGATAATCAGGAAGAAGCACGGTCTCTTTCAATTCCGGTTTTACGTAAAACGACACATAATCATTTGTGAAAATATAGGTGTCGTTTGAAGTGTTATATCCCAGACCCAATTTATCATGCACCCTATGATTGAATATGAATTCGCCTGGCCTCACAACGAGAAATTTGCTAAGGTCACGATCCTCCACGCTAACTTTCGTATTTGAAATGCCTTTTGTGTTGAGAACACCTCTTACATCTTCAACGCCATATTTTAAGTCAATGTTGGTCTCGTTGTTGCGGTCAAGTAGGTCGCCCAAAGTATATTTATTTAATCCCATATCCGATTCCCCTGAACGCCTCTTCCAGCATCTTTTGAGATTCTTTTTCCTGCGCCAGCACGTCCCGCATTTCCTGTTGGATCCGCTTCATCTCCGCCGGGAAGTCGATCTCCAGATCGTGGTCGATAAACTCAATGTACTTGCTGGGAACGAGTGACCAGCCGTTCTTTTCGATCTCCGCGATCCCAACGCTGCGGTAAAGCTCCGGCACGGCGTAGTTTGCGCCGTCGACGCCCTCTTCCTGCCAGGTGTGATAGATCCTCGCCGCCCTCTCTATCTGCTCGGTCACAAGACGGACTTTCTTTTTATTCTCGTTTTTGACCGGGTTTTCCGTCCACGTGCGCAGGTCCATAAACAGAATTTCATGCTCGCGGTTACGCAGCTTTCTGCCATGGTAATCTCCGCCCTTTTTATTCTGATTGAGTATCCAGAGCGTAACGCTTATATCCGTTGTGATAAACAGCTCTCGCGGGAGGATGATAATGGCTTCGACCTTATCTTTTTCAATCAGTTTTTGACGAATATTCACAGTATCACTGTCGCCAAGCGCACCGTTTGCAAGCAGAAAGCCCGCAACACCGTCAAGCGGCTTCAAGTGTGACAGCATATGTAAAATCCATGCGTAATTCGCGTTGCTTTCCGGCGGCATTTCATAATCCGCCCAACGTGATGTCCCTACGTCGCCGCTTTTCCATCCTTTAAGATTAAATGGCGGATTTGCCATAATATAATTGAAATAAACGCCTTTATGCAGATCGTGAGTAAACGAAGAATCGGCCTCATCGCCGAGGTTATGGCTGATACCGCGCAAAGCCAGGTTCATCTTTGCAAGGCGATACGTTGCCGGTTCTTTTTCCTGACCGTAAACGTTTATGCGGCTTATATCTCCGCGTTTTGCTTTCACAAGCTCCGCGCTTTGAATAAACATACCGCCGGAACCGCAACAGGGGTCGTATAGCGTCCCGTCAAACGGCTCGATCATAGCGGCGATCAGCTGAACAACGTCATGCGGGGTATAGAATTCGCCCTCTTCCTTTGTAGCGTTAACGGCAAATTCTTTGAGAAAGTATTCATAAACACGACCGATCAGGTCTTTTTCCTCGCCAAACGCCTTATGGCTGATCTTGTTGACTTCATCAACAATCTTCTTAATATCATTAGCCGCAAGATTTCTTTGTGTGAACGTGCCTTCCACAAAACAACCTTTCAGCTGTTTACTGTTAGCGCCTATGCTTTTCAGTGCCGTATCCAACGCCGCGTTAAGCTGCGGAGCGGGTGTATTTATTATGGTCGACCACCGCGCTTCAACAGGCAGATTATACGTTCCGTCGGTAAAAGTTGCGTCATCAAAAAACGCTTTAACAATCTCCTCATTATCCGGATCAAGTCCTTGTGCAACCAAATTCTGGCGCAAATTCTTGACGCCGTCTTCAAATTTCTCGCCGATAAAGCGCAGAAATACAAGCGTGAGCATCATATCACGCTTTTCAAAAAACGAACCGGAATTACGCGCCTGCCGCAGAATATCGCGGCACTTGAACAGAATGGAATCCAGATTGATCTTTTCTTCTGCATTTTTCTTTGGCATTGTTGCATTCTCCTTTAACACTCAAATCAATTAGACAATCATGATAAACTACTGACAAATTTCTTTTATTGTTTCGTAGATCCACGACGTGACGTATTGCGTTTCGGAGAGAAGCGCTTTACGCTCGTCATCGGTGGTTACGCTTCGCAGCTTGGCGATCATCTTTTGCGTAACGCCGTCTTTGCCGCAGGTTTTTAACGCCTGAACGATGAGCGCGGATTTGGGCGACATATTCGAGAGTTCTTTTTTCGCCGTTCTCTTGAAATACAGCGTCGCGTTTCCGTAGGAATACTCCCGATATGCGCCGTCGCTTACATAAACCCACTGAGAGGGGACCTGTTCGGACAGCCCCAGCAAGTTCAATGCAGTATCTCCACAGGGAACGATGGTCCAACCGTAATTTCTCGCAAGAGCGTGGGCAACGTCATCCGGAGAGGGGGCTATGTCTTCGCCGAGCAGTTCGCTATGCTTCGGTTTATAATAAACCCCGCGCATAACACGGGTCAGCGTACCGTCGTTTTCAAGGCGCGTGACCGCCTTGCGAACCGCCTCGGGATCGGCGAGATCGGAAAAGTCCGAAAGGATAAAAACGCTTCCGGATTTGGCGGCATCTATTCGGTTTCGGATCGCATCCATACAGCCTAATTGTCTCATTTGGCACCTCTTTCAAGTCGTCACCTCAATTATACCATATTTGTGACAATAAATCAAGTAGTTTTTATGAACTTGCCGAAGAAAATCTCGAAATCCCGTTCGTGCTTTCCGTATAAAATGTGGGGGCAGTTATTATATAATTAAAAACAAGATTTTCAGAAGGTGGGCGCAGTATTCTTATTTCGAAAAAAGTGGGTGCAATATTCAAATATGGAAACAGCGGAGCCGAAGCCCCGCTGTTCTTGGCTTTATTCTTTTACTGTCAAGTCGATTGATACGCTCTCCATTACAAGCCGGACGCCAAGGGATAAGCCGTAACGAAAGGCAGATAGTTCGGCGAGAGAATGCAGCTCATTGACTGCGTCGTCGTACTTGGAAAGCGCTTCCTTTTGCTGCTCGGTAAGTGTGGTGTTCAACTTATCACGATTTTTCCCCATTAAAGCAAGCAGGCTCTTGAAACATCGGTCATAATTCAGAACCGTTTCATGTGGGTCGATATTACCATACCACAGATCTTCCAGTGTCGTCATACGAATATCACCTCGTTCAGCACGATCCCGTTGACCCGATTGCGGATATTGTTCATAGCTCCGACCCACGCCATCTGGTCACGGCGTTTCAGTTCTTCGGTGACGCCTTCTTGTTTGGCGATTTGTTTAACCAACTGGAACACCATTTCATCCGCCTGTTCGTTGACCTGCTGAAGATAGGAAATCAGGCTACCGTTCATCCGCATGACGCCGATCATGCTCGGTTTGTTTTCCTTCAGATACTGATAATGCCGCTGTCCCCAGATTCCTACGTCTTTCAAATTATCTTTCATAGCAAATACCTCCTTTGCGATCTCATTGTACCGCAAAGGAGGCGAAAAGAAAAATGTGCGATTTTATATAAACGACAAAAAGCCCGGCTCGATCGGAATTATCCGAAAGAGTCGGGCTTTGGTGCTTAGATCAAGATATCGATTCGGATATCTTTCCACTGACTTGTTTTGAAGTGGTGGACGCTCGGGGCGGTTTTGACAAACTCGCGGGCGTACGCCTCATCAACGGTCAATTCAGCGATTTTTAAGGGCTTTTTGGGCTTATTTCCCCTGCTCCTTAATCGCTGCCTGAGCTGCTGCGAGGCGGGCTATCGGTACTCTGAACGGTGAGCAGGACACGTATGTGAGTCCTATCTTGTGGCAGAATTCCACGGACGTGGGATCGCCGCCGTGCTCGCCGCAGATGCCGAGGTGCATATCCGGACGGACTTGCTTTCCGAGTTTGACAGCCATTTCCATGAGCTTGCCTACGCCTGTCTGGTCGAGCTTGGCGAACGGGTCGTTTTCATAGATCTTGGTCTCGTAGTAAGAGGGCAGGAACTTGCCGGCGTCGTCACGGCTGAAGCCGAACGTCATCTGGGTCAGGTCGTTTGTACCGAAGCAGAAGAACTCGGCTTCTTTTGCAATCTCGTCAGCGGTAAGAGCCGCACGCGGAATCTCTATCATCGTACCGACTTCGTACTTGAGGTCGGCGCCCGCAGCCTTGATCTCGGCGTCGGCGGTCGCAACAACAACGTTCTTAACGAACTTGAGCTCTTTGGCTTCGCCTACCAACGGGATCATTATCTCGGGGCATACCTTCCAGTCGGGATGTTTCTTCTGTACGTTGATGGCGGCACGGATAACGGCCTTTGTCTGCATAACGGCTATTTCCGGATACGTTACGGTAAGACGGCAGCCTCTGTGACCCATCATCGGGTTTGTTTCGTGCAGGCCCTGGATTATGCCTTTTATAGTCTCAACGGACTTGCCCTGCGCTTTTGCAAGAGCTTCGATCTCGGCTTCTTCTGTCGGAACGAATTCGTGCAGAGGCGGATCAAGGAATCTGATCGTTACGGGGCAGCCTTCGAGAGCTTCGTAAAGAGCTTCAAAGTCAGCCTGCTGCATCGGCATGATCTTGTCAAGCGCGGCTTCTCTTTCTTCTTTGGTGTCAGCGCAGATCATCTCGCGGAAAGCGGCAATTCTTTCCGGATCGAAGAACATGTGCTCGGTACGGCAGAGGCCGATACCTTCGGCGCCGAGTTCGCGGGCTTTCTTAGCGTCGCGCGGCGTGTCGGCGTTCGTTCTTACCTGCAGTTTTCTGAACTGGTCGGCCCAGCCCATGATGCGGCCGAATTCGCCTTCGACTTTTGCGTCAACCGTCGGGATAGCTTCGCCGTAGATGTTACCGGTGGAGCCGTCTATCGAAATGACGTCGCCCTCGCGGAACGTTCTGCCGGCGAGAGTGAACTGTTTGTTTTCTTCATCCATTACTATCGCACCGCAGCCGGATACGCAGCAGGTTCCCATGCCGCGCGCAACGACCGCTGCGTGAGAGGTCATACCGCCGCGAACGGTGAGTATGCCCTGAGCGGCTTTCATACCGGTGATGTCCTCGGGAGAGGTCTCAAGACGGACGAGAACTACTTTCTTGCCTTTCTTCTTCCAGGCTTCGGCATCCTCAGCGGAGAATACGATCTGACCGCAGGCTGCGCCGGGGGAAGCGCCGAGGCCTTTGCCTATCGGCGTGGCGGCTTTGAGAGCCTTCGCGTCGAACTGCGGGTGAAGCAGCGTGTCAAGGTTTCTCGGGTCTATCATAAGAACAGCCTCTTCGGGAGTTCTCATACCTTCGTCAACGAGGTCGCAGGCTATCTTCAGAGCCGCCTGAGCGGTCCTCTTGCCGTTTCTGGTCTGGAGCATATAGAGCTTGCCGTGTTCAACGGTGAACTCCATATCCTGCATATCTCTGTAGTGATCTTCAAGCGTCTTGCAGACGTCAACGAACTGCTTGAACGCCTCGGGGAATTTCTGTTCCATCTCGGTTATCTTCATAGGAGTACGCACGCCGGCGACAACGTCTTCGCCCTGTGCGTTGGTCAGAA
The DNA here is from genome assembly GCA_016280525.1 of Clostridiales bacterium. GTDB lineage: Bacteria > Bacillota > Clostridia > Oscillospirales > CAG-272 > UBA1248. Next base: position 424 of record JAEEGW010000300.1, on the reverse strand, counting down.
ATTCACCGAACAGACCTTTGTTGCCGGTAGCGGGGTCACGCGTGAACGCAACACCGGTGCCGCAGTCGTCACCCATGTTGCCGAACGCCATCATCTGTACGTTGACGGCGGTGCCCCATGAATAAGGTATATCGTTATCGCGTCTGTAAACGTTTGCTCTGGGGTTGTCCCATGAACGGAACACGGCTTTGATAGCGCCCATGAGCTGTTCCTTCGGGTCGGACGGGAAGTCTTCGCCGATCTTGGACTTGTATTCGGCCTTGAACTGCTCTGCGAGTTTCTTAAGATCGTCAGCGTCAAGATCGATATCGTTCTTTACGCCCTTTTCGGCTTTCATCTTGTCGATGAGCTGCTCGAAATATTTCTTGCCGACTTCCATAACGACGTCGGAATACATCTGGATGAATCTTCTGTAGCAGTCGTA
>JAEEGW010000299.1 GCA_016280525.1 Clostridiales bacterium | reverse complement strand
TTAAAAGCAAAAAAACCGTGCCGTAAAACACAGTTTTTTTGCTTTTCAGTTTACTGAATGTCCTCTTTGGTCTTGGCGGCTTTGCCCACTCTGTCGCGCAGATAGTAGAGCTTCGCACGTCTGACCTTACCGCGGCGTATAGTCTCGACCTTCTCTACGTTGGGAGAATGGATCGGGAACGTCTTTTCAACGCCTACGCCGTAGCTTATTCTTCTGACGGTGAACGTCTCGGAAATGCCGCCGCCGCGCTTTGCGATAACGGTACCCTCATAGATCTGTATTCTGGACTTTGAACCTTCAACGATCCTGTTGTGGACGCGAACGGTATCGCCGACCTTGACCTGGGGTATTTCCTTTTTAAGCTGCTCTTCGGTAAAAGCCTTGATAATATCCATTTTGGCTTCCTCCTTATATTGTTCATTCGGACGTTCATGCGCAGCGCAGCGGACCGTCCTGCATCCGCGTTTTTCAACACAGCTTGATAAATATACCATAAAAAAACGGTTTTGTCAAGAGCAAATAATAAAATATGCGAAAAAAACTTAAAAATTGTAGTAGGGGCGACCATTGTTCGGGAACCCCCATTGCTCACTCTGTTCGCAACGGGGAACCCCTCGGGTCGTCCGTTTTAAATAATAAATAATAAAGAATAAAGAATAAAAAAAGGTGTCGCTTTGCGACGAATTGTGCGCCGCATAACGCGGCGCTCTTGGGGCTCCCCACCCCCCCTTACGGGAACCCCCATTGCTCACGAGTTCGCAACGGGGAACCCCTATTACCGCCCCAAACCCCGCCTCCCCCCCGAAAACTTTCGGGGCTTTGCAACGGTAGGGGCCGGCGCCTCGACGACCCGATTTTCCCGGTATATGAGAAGCGGCGGGAGCAAGCCCCCGCCCTACAATTCGTGAAAATTTCCGCTTTTCAACCCTCTCTACACGCTTTAACCCACTGCTCCCAGCGCGGATCGGCTTTGATCTCGCTTGCAATATCGTCAGGATCGGGAACAAACCACCACGGCCAGTCCTCTGCAAGAGTAAATGAATCACGGTTATAGGTTATCGGTCCGAACGAAACGTGCCGCAGATAGGGCGCGGTATAATGCTCATCCTGTTTATCTGCAAGCGACTGAAACGCCTTTGCGTGATCAAGAGCTTTATACAGTGAATCAAAAGCTTCATCCTTAAAACCGGCGCGGAATTGAAGCGACGAAAGATAAAGATAAAACGTGACAAGCGTACCGTGAAAATGCCCGTAATTGCCGTCAACGAAGAATTGCTCCGATAATTTGATCGCGTTTTGCACGGTATCAAGCGCAGTTGTGTCGTCAAAATTCTTTTTGCAAAGATGTGTTGACGTGACCATGCGGTTTACAAGCTCGTCAAACAGCTCCAAAAGATACTTTCCGCTGTATTCCGCTCTTTTACTGCCGCTGCTTGCAAGTATAAGCGAAGCCTGACGGCTGACCTGCATTATCGGAAACGTGTTTGCAAGAACCGTCGCTTTTTCATATTCACCCGTCAGATCGTACAAAAGCAAAAGCTCAAATCTTACGTCGTAAATCAGTTCTCCGGATGCTGTTTCGCTTAACTTCTCAAGCAGTTTGATCGCTTCTTTCCAATACCCGTTTTTTCTGTGACGTTCAACGTTCTGAGTGAAATATCCGTCGCTGTCCCAAAGACTGTGCTGTCCGTCGCGAACGTAACCTGCGTCACGCAGTACAACGGCAAGGCGAAGCATTATTTTTTCATTCCCGGGAAATTCGATAAGTCCGTCACGCAAAAGCGCGATACATTCGTCGATGCCGACGTCCTCACCCATGTCAACACGGTGCAGCTCTTCCGATTTTTTCAAAAGCGCATCCACCTTTTTATCGCGGTCGTTTTCGTAGCCGAACAGTTCGTCTATCGACACGCCGAAATAATTAGCGATAGACGGGATGAGCTCCATATCGGGATACGCTCCGCCCTGCTCCCAGCGGCTGACCGCCTGCGGACTTATGCCGAGCGCCTGCGCGAGATCATCCTGCCTCCTGCCGTCGCGGCGGCGCAGCTCGCGTACTGTTTTTCCTATTTCAATATTCATTTTTTTGTTCCTTTCATTCGTTTGTTCACCGGTGTGACTACAGTATAACAGAAAACCGAATGAAATGCAAGCATCAATTTGTTGTAGAATTGTCAATCACAGGTTGATAAGCTTTTTCGATTCAAAATTACCGGTCTTTTGCGGCTTCAGCCGCGCGCGCGGGGTGTCCCCCCCCACCACACCGCGCGCTTATTTCCGTATATTTAGCCTTACTTAAATCCTTTTTCAGAATTTCTATCTTGCAAACTCCGGAAAATATGATATAATAAAATCACAAAAGCGCTTTTGAATATTATCAGGAGGATATTTATGAATATCGGAGCTGTTATAAAAGAAAAACGTCAGAAAAAGGATCTGACGCAGGAGCAGTTGGCGGAGTATTTGAACGTTTCCGTTTCCGCAGTATCTCAATGGGAAAGCGGAAAAACGACGCCGGATTTTTCACTTCTGATCCCGCTTGCAAACTTCTTTGACGTCTCGCTTGACGAACTGCTCGGCAGAACACCGGGTGAAAAGGAAAAAGCGTTAGCGGAATATGACGAAAAAGAAATGATTTTAACAAACAAAGGTGAAATAGACGCGGCGATCGCTCTTTGGCGCGAGGCACTTTCACGTTTTCCCGGTGATTTTCATTGTATGGATATGCTTACTTTTAATCTTCTGCAGAGGATCTTTGCAGGCGGTTATATCATTGATACGGCAAATACATATGCAAAAGAAGCCGTTTCACTTTGTGAGCAGATACTGCGTGACTGTACGGATGAAAAAATCAGAGGCAACGCCATTCAGAATCTTGTTTATCTGTACTCAAGAAAGGATCTTTCGATAGCAGACGAGAAAAAAGCGGTCGAATACGCAAATATGGCAAGCGACAGATATTTCTGCAAGGAAAAGCTTTTGGAATACGCTTATTTTACGGAAGAGAGCAAGGATAAGCTTGTCCACATAAAGCACGAAAACCGTATATCGTATATGGACTTTCTCGTCAGCAGCCTGATGTATGAGCCCAATATCCCGATAGAAGAACATCTGCAGGCGCTTGAAGCTTCAATAAAGCTTTGGCAGATACTTATCTATGACGAAAACTATCTGTTTTTCCATAACCGTTTGTCGGATGTTTACAGAGCGATAGCCGAGATACACGTTATAAAACAACGCAAAAAAGAAACCCTTGAAGCACTTGAAAAAGCGCTGTTTCACGCGCAAGCCTATGACACTCTGCCGGAAGGAGAACAGCATTATACAAGCGTTTTTGTAAAAGCGGCCACGTTTGACAAATCAAAAACAGCGACGAATACAACACAAACACAGCTTGAATGGACGTTGAATTACGCAAAATCCATTGCATTTCTTCAAAACGATCCGAAACTTTTAGAATTGATACAGAAATATCAAAACGTATAAATCTGCAACATATGCGGCTTCAGCCGCGCGCGTCGGCGGCCCCACCCACCGACCGACGCGCTTAATTATTTTATTTTCATCTCAAATAACAAACGAGCGGCTATGTTGGTCGCTCGTATATTATTAAAAAATTTCAGAAATTACCTTTTTTATATTGATTTTAGCTTTGTTTTGTGTTATACTGATAAATAAGTTTTATAATATCATATATATCGTCACAGATATATTCGGGGGAAACGGTGCTTTCAAGCTCTTCTCTGCTAAAAGTTGTGGTCAGCGCGACGTTGTGCATTCCGGCGGCTTTGGCGGCCAAAATACCGTTTTTCGCGTCCTCCACGACAAGGCACTCGGACGGGGATACGTGAAGCATCTCCGCGCCTTTCAAATAAATATCCGGCGCAGGCTTGTTATTCTTTATATCTCTGCCGTTGATCAGCGCGTCAAAGCAGTCCGACAGCCCTATCGCCTTGATATTTATATTCATCTTAACTAGATCGGAGCTTGTGCAGACGGCGAGCTTCAGCCCCGCTGATTTCAGTTCTTTTACGGTTTTGACGGTGTTTTTGTACGCGATATCGTGTGTTTGCACGAGTTTTTCGTACTTTTCGTAGGTCACGCGCGACATTTCCTTATCGTATGTAAGTCCGTGTCTGCCGGCGGCACCGCCCAAATACGCTATGTCGCCCGCGCCGATAAAAGGTATGAAATCTTCCTTGCAGGCGTCCGCTCCGCGTTCTTTGAGCATCTCTATCGCGGCGGTGTACGTCAGCTCCTCCGAGTCGACAAGGACGCCGTCCATATCAAATAAAACTGCGTTTATCATATTGAATTCCCCCATATTTTTATATTTTACACAACTATTGTGAATTTTTCTATGGAAGATTGTATGAAAAATTATTCTGTAACAAAAATTGACACGCACACTCACACGTATTTTTCGTTTGACGCCGCGGAAAACGGAAACAGCCCGGAGAAAATGTGTGAAGAGGCGGTAAATAAAGGACTTGACGCCATAATCTTTACCGACCATATAGAAGTAAACCATGAAGTTGAGCACGCTTTTCCGCCGCTGAACATTGCCGAATACAAAAAACAGTGCGCGGAGGCAAAAAAACTGTATAAAGGCAAGCTGGACGTTTACACCGGCGTTGAAATGGGGCAGATAACGCATTATCCGGAAACAGCCGAAGAGATAGCGAAAACAAACGATTTTGACTATATAATCGGCTCTGTGCACAACACGAAAGGCGAGCAGGACCCGTATTACGTAGACTTTACGAAAATTCCGTACGACAAGATAATATATACGATAGACAAGTATTTTGACGAATATCTTCAGTTGACTTACGTGCCGTATATAGACCAGTTCGCGCATCTTACGTATCCGCTCCGCTACATAAAAAAAGCCGGTATCGATATTGATATAACGAAATGGGACAGCGTTATAGAGCAGATACTCAAAAACATAATCAAAAACGGCAAAGTATACGAGCTAAACAGCGTTTACGTGAGAAAAAACATAATCCTGCCGGAAGATCATATCCTGCAGATGTATAAAGATTTAGGAGGCAAAAAAATAAGACTCGGATCGGACGCGCACTATATCGAACACGTCGCGGACGGGTTTGCGCAAGCCTATGAGTTGATAGATAACATATACAAAGGAGAGATAAAATGAACGAACTTCTTAAACTGCTTGAAAAAGACGCACAGCTTACGCCGGATATGCTTGCCGCAATGCTCGGCAAGGACACCGCTGACATCAAAGATATGATAGACAAATACGAGAAAGACGGCACGATTGCCGGCTACAGCGCGTTGATAGACTGGGAAAAGACGGACCGCGAATACGTGACGGCGCTGATAGAGCTGAAGGTCACGCCGCAGCGCGAACTTGGCTTTGACAGAGTTGCGGAGAGGATATACAATTATCCGGAGGTGCAGAGCCTTTATCTCATGTCCGGCGGCTTCGATCTCTGCGTGATCATAGAGGGAAAGACGATGCGCGAGGTGGCGCTGTTCGTCGCGGAAAAGCTGGCGACGATGGAAAGCGTTATCTCCACCGCCACGCATTTCGTCCTCCGCAAATACAAGGACAAAGGCATAACCATGAAGCGCGGCGGCGTTGATATAAGGAGCGAATTATCGGATGGATTACAGTAAACTTATATCAAAAACGGTCACGGATATAAAACCGTCCGGTATAAGAAAGTTTTTCGATCTTTTAAACGGGCGCGACGACGTTATTTCTCTTACCGTCGGTCAACCGGATTTTGCGACGCCGTGGCACGTGCGCGAAACGGGCATCATATCGCTTGAGCGCGGATACACGTACTACACGTCAAACGCCGGAACGGTACAGTTAAGACAGGAGATAAGCAAATATATGTCCCGCCGTTTCGGGCTTAAATATGACGCGCTGTCCGAGACGATCGTCACCGTCGGCGGATCGGAAGCGATAGATCTGGCGATACGCGCTACGGTGGAACCCGGCGACGAGGTGATAATCCCCGAGCCGTCGTTCGTCTGCTACGAGCCGATAACGCGGCTCTGCGGCGGCGTTCCCGTACCGGTAAGAACTCTGCCGGAAAACGACTTCAAGCTGACGGCGGATCAGTTAAGGGCGGCGATAACGGACAAAACAAAACTGCTCGTGCTTCCCTACCCCAACAACCCGACGGGCGCGGTGATGAGCAAGGACGAGTT
>JAEEGW010000298.1 GCA_016280525.1 Clostridiales bacterium | reverse complement strand
CTCTCTCATGTTTGCATTGCCTTCTGTAAAGAGGTAAATGTACTTGTGTGCCATAATTTATATCCTTTCATATATTATTTCTTACACTTTTTGTGCATTCACAGTATATTTTACCATGCTTTTCTTACTAAATCAACAATAAAGAATAACATTTATTAAACCTTGTGAAAAAATTTTACATTTATGGACGCATTTTGCAGACAGAACGAAAGAATTGGGGGTCGCCCCACCCCCCGGCGCTTCGCACCGACCCCCAAACCCCCTCCCCCTCCCGGGGATTCCCGCCGTATTTCACGTCGGGGGCAGAGAAGCTGAATTAAGAATTCAGAATGAAAGAATTCAGGAGGTAGGGGTCGGCGTCCGCGACGACCCGCACGCAGGGGCGACCGTTGGTCGTCCGTTATTCATCTTCATAAAGCCCCGATACTTCGGGGGGCGGCGGGGTTTGGGGTGGATGGGGGGGAGGGGAACCCCAAAAACAAAAAAAGACCGCCGCAATTTTCACTTGCGGCGGTGCTTTTATTCTCAATAATTTTCCGCGTTTACTTCAAAGTAGCTCTGCGGATGTGCGCAGACGGGGCATACGTCGGGAGCTTTCGTGCCTACCACGATGTGACCGCAGTTGCGGCATTCCCATACCTTGACCTCGGATTTTTCAAACACGGCGGCCGTTTCCACGTTCTTCAGCAGCGCGCGGTAACGTTCCTCATGATGCTTTTCAATGGCGGCGACTCCGCGGAATTTCGCGGCGAGTTCCGCAAATCCCTCGGCCTCGGCGGTCTTTGCAAAGTCCTCGTACATATCGGTCCATTCGTAGTTTTCGCCGTCCGCGGCGGCTTCCAGGTTTTCGGCGGTGCTGCCTATGCCGTTCAGCTCCTTGAACCAGAGTTTTGCGTGCTCTTTTTCATTGTCGGCGGTCTTCAAAAACAGCGCGGCTATCTGCTCGTAGCCTTCTTTTTTTGCTTTTGAAGCAAAGTAAGTATATTTGTTCCTTGCCTGGGATTCACCGGCAAACGCGGCGAGCAGATTCTTTTCCGTCTGCGTGCCGGCGTACGGATTTTTCGACTCTTCTTTTTCCTCTTCCACTAACTCAAGAGCGTCTCCCATAGCTCCGCAGAGCGGGCAGATCGCGTCTTTCTTTGACGGCGCTTCGAATATCTCGCCGCAGATCGTGCATTTGAATTTAGGCATTTAAATATCCTCCTTAATATTCTTTATATCCTTTATACCATGCGGCAAAAGCTTTGTCAATAGAAAATGAGAAAATACAGAAAAATCTTATTCAAAAAAGCGAAAGTATGCGCGGGTCATAATACGGCGCGCGTCTTCATATATTCAAGTATGACAACGATAAAAAACAGCACACCGCCGGTATACGAGGCGTTTCCGTATCTGCCGGCGAACGTGGCGTCTATGATCAGCCTGTTCTGCATAAAATATCCGCAGCTTGCCGCAAGCGTTACGGAGATACGGCTGCGGCTCGGCGGCGCGCTTTCGCTTTCCGTCTCCGACAAAAACGTGACCTTCGATCAGACCGGCAGCGTGACGGGCAGACCGTATATCTGCACTAAAGAGGATATAGACGGCGCGGCGGCGCTCTTGTGTGGCTCGTCGTTCCACTCGCACAAAGACGAGCTTGAGATGGGCTACATATCGTCGTCCGGACAGGTGCGCGCCGGCGTTTCCACGTACGGTACTTACGGCGGCGCGGTGTGGGGCATTGACGGGCTGTGCATCAGGATACCGCGCGACGTTGACGGATGCAGCGCGGGTCTGCTTGACAGTACGGGCGTATGCTCCATGCTCATCTGCTCCGCGCCGGGCGTCGGCAAAACGACGCTTTTGCGCGATATAGCCCGCCGTCTTTGCGCGGTCTACGGCAAACGCATAGTCGTGTGCGATACGAAATACGAGCTTTTGCCTAAGAAAAAACCGCTATTCGCGGACTATATCTGCGGCAAGGAAAAAGCCGCGGCGATCGAATGCGCGGTCCGCAATATGTCCGCACAGGCGGTACTGTGCGACGAGCTCGGCGGTCCGGACGAGACAAAAGCCATTCTGTCCGCGCAAAGCGGCGGCGTTACGCTTATCTGCACCGCGCACGCTGACTGTATGGAGTCGCTTTTACGCCGTCCGAATTTAAAGCTTCTGTACGACTCAGCTGTGTTTGAAAAATACGTTTTTTTAAAGCGCAGCGGCAGCGTTTTTGAATTTGATATAACGGAAAATAAAGTATGAAATACGCGGGCGCCGGTCTTATATTCATCTGCTCTTTGCTTTTCGGATATTATCTGGCACAGCGGTCGAAGATCACGCTTCAGACGTCGGAGGAGATATACCGCATAATGACGTTCGTGCGCGACGAGATATGCGTCAACCGCACGCCGACTGATATAATCCTGTCGCGCATACGGGGCTGCGACGCCGCCGTGGGCTTGTATAAGTCTTTTGAGGATAAGCTGTCGCAGCTTGATAGCGAGCGGCGCATATTTTACGATTTCTGTCAAAACATAGGCAAAAGCGGCGCGGAAGTGCAGAGAGGCGTCTTTGACGCGCTTCTTTCGCAGTACGAGGCGGCGCTTGTAAAAAGGCGGGAAAAATCGGCCGGCGCGCCAAAGCTTTACATATCGCTTTCCGCGTTTTTCGGGCTTGCGGCGGTAATAATTTTCCTTTGATAAGGGGATTTATATTTTGGACATAGATATTATTTTCAAGGTCGCCGGAGTGGGACTTTTAGTAGCGGTGACGTACGTCGTGCTGTCAAAAAGCGGCAGGGACGAGATGGCGATGCTTCTGTCCCTGTGCGGCATAGTGATAATACTTATAATGATAGTCGGGCGCGTGTCGGATCTTTTCACGTATATACGCGCCTCGTTCGGGCTGTGACGGACGTTATTGCGGTGTCCGCCGCCGCGGTGATACTCGCGCTTATAATCTCCGCGGTTAAAAAGACGGAGCCGGGTATAGGCGGCGTT
>JAEEGW010000297.1 GCA_016280525.1 Clostridiales bacterium | reverse complement strand
TGTCCGAGAGCCTTATAAACCGGATAAAGGGGAGCAAGCAGTACGAGAAGTCGTACAACCTTCACAAACAGGTATTTATTGATATTGCTACATTCAAGGCGGGTTAAAAAATGAAAAAATACGATATTGCGGCTTTTATCTGGCCGTCATACACAGGCAAAGAGGACAGAAGTCTTATATTCTGGCCGGACGGAGAGGGCGAATGGCAGACCGTACGGCGCGCTACGCAGAAATGCGGCGATCACATCCTGCCGCGCATACCGCTGCTCGGCTACAAGGACGAGGCGGAAGCGGAGACGATGGAGGAGCAGATTGAGCTCGCGTCGTCTCACGGCGTGAACGTCTTTATTTACGACTGGTACTGGTACGACCGCCGTCCGTTTCTTGAAAACTGCTTAAACGACGGTTTTCTGAAAGCGAAAAACAGAAGCAAAATGAAGTTTTATCTCATGTGGGCAAACCACGACGCCGGCTATACCTGGGATAAAAGGCTTGCCGGCGGGCGCGACGTGCCCGTTTGGCTCGGCGCAGTCGACCGCACGCAGTTCGACATTGTAGCCGACAGAGTAATTCTAAAATATTTCAGTCAGCCGGAGTATTATAAGATAGACGGAAAACCCGTGTTTTCGATCTACGATATAGACAACCTGATAAACGGTCTGGGCGGTATAGAGCAGACGAAGGCGGCGCTTGAAAGCTTCCGTAATAAAACGGAAAAAGCCGGGCACAAAGGGCTTCATCTGCAGCTCATCCTCTGGGGCGAGCGTATGCACAACTTAAGCGGCGTTGACGGCGAGCATCTGTATTCCTCGCAGATCGCAAAAACACTCGGCTTTGACAGCACGACGAACTATCAGTACGTCCATTTCGTAAACATAGACCGCGATTATAACGAGGTTATGAAGGACGTCGTCGTCGAATGGGAGAAATTCTCGGACTTCGGCGTCACGTACTACCCGCACGTATCGGTCGGCTGGGACAACAACCCGCGCTTCAATATGTTCCGCCCGGGGATATTGAAAAACAACACGCCGGAGAATATAGGAAAGGCGCTTATTGCCGCAAAAGAATTCGCGGACAGCCACGGCGTGAACCTCATAACCGTCAACAGCTGGAACGAGTGGACGGAAATGAGTTATCTTTTGCCGGACAACGTATACGGAACCGGCTATCTTGATCAGATTAAAAAGATATTTATATAAAAAACACTTGAAAAATACATACCTGTGTGATATACTGAATATACAAAAACAAAGGATGGTCAGAGTATGTCGATATTTGAACAAGTAGAATCTGAAGTAAGGTCTTATTGCCGCTCATTCCCGGTCGTTTTTGACAGGTCGGAAGGCTGTTATATGTATGACGAAAACGGGCGCGCTTTTCTTGATTTTTTTGCAGGCGCGGGCGCTTTGAACTACGGTCACAATAACCCTTATATCATAGGAAAAATGACGGAATATTTAGCGCACGGCGGGATCCTGCACGCGCTTGATATGAACACCGTTGCAAAGCGCAAATTCTTAGAGGATTTCAACAGCCGGATATTACAGCCCAGAGGACTTGACTATAAAGTCATGTTCCCGGCGCCCACAGGCACCAACGCCGTTGAATCCGCGTTCAAGCTTGCGAGAAAAGTGAAGGGAAGACAGACGATCTTCGCGTTCCAGGGCGCGTTCCACGGTATGTCGCTCGGCGCTCTTGCGGCAACGAGCCACGCGTATCCGAGAGCCGCTTCCGGCACGCCTTTGCTCGGCATTACGTTCATGCCGTACCCGTTCGGCTTCAACAAGAGCTTTGATACGATAGGATATATAGAAAACGTAATAGAGGACGACCATTCCGGCTCCGAGCTGCCCGCCGCCATAGTTGCGGAAACCGTGCAGGCGGAAGGCGGCATCATACCCGTTGACGTGGAGTGGCTGAGAAGACTGCGCAAGCTCTGCGACAAGCACGGCATACTTCTTATAATAGACGATATACAGATAGGCTGCGGCAGGACGGGCGAATTCTTCTCGTTTGAAAAAGCCGGTATAGTGCCTGATATGGTAACGCTTTCCAAATCAATAGGCGGCATAGGTCTGCCCATGTCTCTGCTTCTTATGAAGCCGGAGCTTGATATATGGGGCCCTGCTGAGCATAACGGCACGTTCCGCGGCAATCAGCTTGCTTTCGTCGCGGCGGACGCGGCGCTCGACGTGCTTGAAGATACAAAGCTTCTCGATCACGTTAAAGATATGGAGCAGGTCGTAGTAAAGTACATAGAAGAGAATATATTACCCATAGACAGCCGCATAGAATACCGCGGACGCGGACTTATTTACGGTATTGACTTTACCGCGCTCGACCCGTCCGGAGCGCTTGCTGGAAAGATCTCAAAGAAATGCTTTGAAAAGGGACTTATAATAGAGCGTTCCGGCAGAAACGACACGGTGCTTAAGATACTGCCGCCGCTCGTCATAACGGAAGAAGAACTCAAAAAAGGTCTTAATATAATTGCCGAGTCCGCAAAAGAAGTGATCGGCTGATTGGAGGAGCAACATGAATAACGAACAGAATTTTGAAAACCTTGCGCCGGATGAAAAAAACGCTCTTCAGACTATGAAGAAATTCTTGGGACTTGAGCATTTTGCGTGGAAATTCGGAGCTATCGTAACGCTTATCAGCGCGATAATCATGGGATTCTCGTCCTTTATAATGATCATAGCCGGCATTGCGACAACGGTCGCCTCGCAAAACCAGTATAACGGCGACGGCGTTGCGCCCGCGATCAGTTTTATCATAATGGGCGTTATGTATTTTATGATCGTCGTTCTCGGATTTATTCCG
>JAEEGW010000296.1 GCA_016280525.1 Clostridiales bacterium | reverse complement strand
CGCCATAAAGGGCGTAAGAGTAAAGACCGAAAGAAGAGTCACTTTCGGAAAACCCACGTCCGTTGAGATAGTCGGCAAGGACACGCTGAGAGTTACGGCAGCCACAAAGATAACGTACGTTGCGTATAACACATCAAGAGAAGAGACCTTCCCGGAGAAGATAACTCTCTGCTCCAGCTCAAACGTCCCCTGCGCATCCTTCGGTTTTGATATTAAAGCAGAATAAATCATTCGATTTAGTATAGGGCTGCACATCTGCAGCCCTGTTTTTATTTCAATCGGTGTCGGCTTTGCCGACGAATTATGGTGGGTCCCCACCCGTGAACCCCCACCGCTATTCGCGGCGGGTAACCCCAGCCCCGCAATCTTTTTTAGATTGAGGGGGCACAAATAGCAGGCGCGCGGGTGTGAGGGGGGCACCCCGCGCGCGCGGCTGACGCCGCAAAAGCCCCGAGGAATTTCGGGGGGATGGCGGGGTTTGGGGTGGACGAAGGGGGTTCCCCAAAAACGAGAAACGAGTTTTTGGGGGTTCCCGGAAAGGGGGGGCGGGGAACCCCAAGAGCGCCGTCAGGCGCACAGATCGTCGGCTTTGCCGACACCGATTTTTATTCTTTATTCTTTCTTCTTTATTATTTAAAACGGGCGACCGATGGCCGCCCGTCTGAATTCTGAATTCTTAATTCTGAATTCTTAATTCAAAAATCCCCCGTAATCAAATCTTAGTTATCTTTACCTTGTATTTCACCGTAAACGAGCCGAGGCCTACCATGACGGTCGTCATTCCGGGTACGCCTTTGGCGGTCAGGATGCCGTTTTCGTCAACGGATACAAGCTCTTCGTTGTATCCGTAGAAAACCGCGCCGTCTGAGGCTTTGCCCGTTTCCGCCCACGTTCCGTTTGAATACTGAACTATAATGCGGATCTGCTTGCGCTCGTTTTCTTTGAGACTTATCTTATATACGTCCTGTACCGGCTGAACCGATACGGGATATTTATTATCTTCCGAAAAATCAAAATCTTTCGGGTATACGTATATCAGTATCTCCGCGTCAAGTCCGTCCGGCGTTTTTGCGTTCATATACGTATATCCGACGTGCTTTGCCTTGACAGTCATGCCGTTTATATCTATTATGCTCCTGTCATAATTTGAAAAGCCCACGTTTTCCGCCTTGTAGTGATTATACGCTGAATCGAACCAGACGATTTCTATATCAACGGACTCGCCCTCGTGCAGTTTGTAAAAGCGCGGCGGCGTTATTTTAGGCATTATATTTATCGGAAACGGCTCTCTTTTCGGTTTCGGTACAACGGCTCTTTCGACCGCGGGTATATCCCTCTCCGAATACGTGCCGTAATGCTTTGCAACGGAATATTCGTGGAAGCGCGTTCCCCAGAAGCCCCACTTATCGCCGTAGGCGTAGCCGAGCAGTTTGAGATCGTCTTTTTTGATATGATGAAGCTCGTCGCCGGATATGCCGCTGTTATGACACATAAATCCCACCTTGTCGCGCAGCTCGCAGCAGCGTCTGAAGCGCAGACCGTTGTTAGATTCGTATATCGCGAGCATGCTGTCTTTCGTAAAGCGCAGGTCGGTCGAAATAGCTATGAATTTGCCGTATTCGTCGCTGTAAACCACGTCAAACGAGTCGTTTGAGGTGCTCGTTCTCTCCGCGGCGACGCCGCGCTGGCGTATATTTGCCGGCCAGTTTTCATCGTTCGCGTCCGCGGTGGCGACAAGCGTCTGCGAAAAACGGCTGCCGTCAGCTCTTTTTGACGTTTTCGTGTAATAAATATACAGAACGCCGTTGGATACGACGAACGACGGCTCGCCCTCGCCCCACGCGGCGGAATCTCCGTCAAAATAGATTATAGGCGCGGGCTTGCCCATCCAGCGCAGCTCTCCGTCCTCGGTCAGCCGCTGTTCTCCCCAGCCGTCGCCGGTCCACTTTTCAAACGGGCCGTCCGGGTTTTTGCTCCTTGCGACGAAAGCGTTGTTGCAAACGCCGCCGCCTTCCGTAAATATCGTTGACGTATAGCCTATGTAGTAATAGCCGCCGAATCTGACGACAGCCGGATCGCATACGGAAAACAGGTCCATCGAGTCCGCCGTGGGCGTTAAGACCACTTTTTCGTCGCTCCACGTTTTTCCGCCGTCCTCCGTATGCCTGTACGTGAACCAGTCCGCCTCTCCGAGCGCCCCGGGCGACGCGAACCAGGCGTCCGCACGCTTACCGTCGTACACCATTATGGACGGGCCGTAGCGGTAGCCCCAGTGCTGACCCTCCATAGGCGCGTAAACGTCGTACCCTTCGTCCTTGACAACAAGTTTGATACCCATGTTTTTCACTGCAGTTCCCTCACTTTCAGTAAAAGCTCGGTATGCTCCGCCTCCGAGCCTCGTATTTCCACGTCATACGATATGGCAAGCTCTCCGCCGTCCGTGCCTATCGCGTTATCGCATTTTTCCGTATAAATGCCCACCTCGTAACAGCCGAATCCCGTATCGTATATTGAGATATACCTCTGCCCTTCACAGAACATAAGCGCCGTTTTTACAGGTCCGGCTCTGTAAAGCGTGACACGCCCCGGCTCCGTATCCGTAAACGATACGGTCGTTATACAGTTTTCAAGTCCCGTCGCCGCGGATTCCATATAAGTTATCGTAACGACGCCGTCTCTGTATTCAAGCTCGCCTTCGCTCTCCACCTCCGTAAGAAACGGCTCGGGGGAAATTAGCTCTTCCTCAAGCTCCGATAACTCGTCTTCCGGCAGCGGCAGCTTGATGCTCTGCTCCGATCTTAAATATATTTTTACTTTCTTTACCATTGAAAAGACCTCTGTTTGATTCTTTTTGTATTGTACCATATTTTTTTTGATTTGTCACTATGATTTTTTTAAAAAAAGAGTTATTTTTGCGCTTATTTTTGCAAAAAATAACGGCGGATATTTTTTAAGGAGGCGTCATGAAGCGGTTATTCGTTATTTTTATTCTGTTTTTATTGCTCGGCTCAAATTCATATGCGCTGTTTTACAAAGGCGCGGAGGGGGACGACGTGCGCGAACTTCAGCAGGGGCTTTACCGCGCCGGATATTACGGCGGCGCATGGGACGGCAGATATTCTGAACAGGTATGCGAGGCGGTCAAGGCGTATCAGCGCGAAAACGGAATTTTCCCGGACGGGATATGCGGCTATGCCGTCGCCCGCGCGCTCGGAGTACAGATCAGATACGACAAACGCGACGGGGACGCGGTGCTGATCGGCAGGCTGGTATATAAAGTTTGCAAAAACGAAGATTATTTAACAAAACTCGCCGTCGCGTCCGTCGCGGTAAACCGGCTCGATTCGCCTTTGTTCCCGGACGATACGGCGTCCGTCATAGGATCTCTCGGCGGCGCGTTTCCGTGCGAGCTGCCGGAGGACTGCGTGCGCGCCGCGTACGAGGCGCTCCGCGGCGCAAAGCCTTACGGCGACATACTTTATTTTGAAGAAGCGGACAAAGCCGACAAAAGCGCAAAAGGCACCCGGCACGGCGGGTTCCTGTTTTATAAATAAGCGTATCTGTGACAAAAAATCAGCGTAAGCATATTATAATATCGGAGACGAAAAATACGTGCTCTATACTAATTTTCGGAGGTCTTATAATGAGCTGCTTATGCGATATTTTTGACGATGATAATATATGGTTCATCATAATAATCGCGCTTATACTTTTCTGTTACTGTAACTGCGACGGCTGCCGCGGAAGAGGAAGATGAAGAAGCAGGGGCTGCCGCGAATACGGCAGCCCCTAATGAATTGCGCCGTGCGGCGCGTGAATTGTCTTTCGACGTGAATTGCCTGACGGCGT
>JAEEGW010000295.1 GCA_016280525.1 Clostridiales bacterium | reverse complement strand
GGGGGTAGACGAGCTTTGCGCTGCCGGGGGCAGATGAAGCAAAGCGAGGAAAGCGCAGCGGTCGAAAGAAATCAAGCACAGTCACGGCAGTGACGCGCCGATTTCTTCGGGCACCGCAAGCGGGGTTCGTCCGCCCCATCAAATCACAGATTTGATGGGAGGGGACAGGGGGGTATGGGGGGTTCTCGCCACAAGGCGAGCTTGAGGGGTGGGAAACCCACCATAATTCGTCGGCGCAGCCGACTCCTGTTTTTATTCTTTCTTCTTTCTTCTTTATTCTTTATTATTTAAAACGGACGACCAATGGTCGCCCCTACATTAAATAAAACGGACGACCGATGGTCGCCCGTACAAGCGGGGCGTCGAGGCGGCGCCCCCTGCATTCTTAATTCTTAATTCGGGAGGACATATCCCTCCCCTGCGGATATTATTGCCTCTTCATCTTTGCGTTGTATACGAGCATCCCCGCCGTCATGATGACTACGGTGTAGGCAACGACGATGAGGAGCGGTTTTATTATATCGGTAAAGATGCTGTCCGTGCCGGAAACGATATGCTGCAAAAACTGCGAAGCGGGACGGAATGGCAGGATATTCATAACCGTTATCACGTTCTTGTTTATCCCCTCAAGCGGGAACCACATACCGCTTAAAACAGACTGGCCGGCTATGGCGACGGACGCTATGCCGCCTACCGATTTTTCGTTGCAGACCGAGCCGAAAAGTATGCCGAAGCCGATATATAAAAGCGCCGTTATAAGGCTGCAAAGCACGCCGAAGATCATATTCACGGAGAAGAACGACGGGTCTATGATGCCGGCTGTTACGAAGAACAAAACGCTCTGCACGAGGCTGACCGGCAGCATTGCAAGGACGTAGCCTAATATGAACTCGTACGATGCCGCCGGCGTGACGTAAAGCCGGGCAAGAAACGCGGAAGCTCTGTCCAGACTCATCAGAAGTCCGACGAACAGCGCCATAAACGCCTGCGAAAACACGATTATACCCGGCGCGAGATACCGCATTTCAAACTGAGACGTCAGATTATGGAATATATAATAAAACAGTATAAGCATGATAAGCGGCATCCCGAGCAGGAAAATGAGGCTTATCGGGTCGCGCAGGATCTCTTTGAGATTCCTTTTTGTCAATGTAAATATCCTTTTTGCCGCAGCTCTCATATCACAGGCCCTCCTCAATGATCTTTATAAACGCGTCTTCAACGGACGACGTGCCCGTTTTCTCATAAAGCGAAGTCTTGTCGCCGACGAAAAGCAGTCTGCCGTCCTTCATTATGCCTATGCGGTCGGAGAGGGCCTCCGCCTCCTCCATATAATGCGTTGTCAGCACTATCGTCATTTTTGTTTTAAGCTGTTCTATCGCACGCCAGAGCTCGCGGCGGGCTATGACGTCAAGCCCGAGAGTCGGCTCATCAAGGAAAAGCACCTTCGGCTCGCTTGCGAGCGCCAGAGCGATCGAAAGCTTTCGCTGCCAGCCGCCCGAGAGCTGTTTCGCGCGCTTTTTTGCAACTTTGTCAAGTCCGAAGATCTCATACATCCGTTTCTTCGTTTCTTCCGTTTCATCCTTGTTTTTGCCGCGCATCGCGCAGTAAAACTCAAGATTTTCGTCCACGGTCAGATTGCGCGCGACGGCGGTCTGCTGCATTGAAACGTCTATCAGTTCCTTGACTTTGCGCTTTTCCTCTTTTACGGAGTGACCCAGGATATACGCCTCGCCGGAGGTGGGCGTCGTCAGCGTTGACAACATTTTTACAGTCGTTGTTTTTCCCGCGCCGTTTACGCCGAGAAGAGAAAACAGCTCTCCCTCTTCCACAGACAGATCAAGGTCGTCCACCGCGACGACGTCTTTATATTCCTTGCGCAGTTTTTCCGTTTTTATGGCAGTCATTTTATCACCTCATAAGCTTGTAGAATTCAGTGTCTTTTATAAGCGCTATGCCGCGCTCCCTGTCACCTAACACCATAAGCGTGTCGCCGACTTTTATGTCAAACATTTTGCGCGCCTCAACGGGAACGGTTATCTGCCCTTTCGGCCCGACTTTTACGCTTACTATAAAGCGCTCTTCTTTTACGTCTTTCATACGCTCTCCTTGTTTTACTTTTCTTACTTTTCCTGCTTATTATACATCAAACCGCCGCGTTTGTCAATACATACAGAAAAATAAGGAAAATATTTTTTATATTTTTTAAAAAAGCAGTTGCAAAACGTATGAATATGTGTTATTATGAATACAGTGAATAAGGCGCGGGTGCGTCTGCACAAATTTTTTATAACAGGAGACGGATCATGGCAAATATATTTAACACGGCCGACCATACCGCGGAGTTTGACGCGGCGGACATCAAAGAAAACAAAGTAATGGGCATTTTAAGCTACATTTCGTTCCTCGTGGTAATCCCGCTTTTCGGCGCAAAGAAATCAAAATACGCGCGTTTCCACGCTAACAACGGGCTTATACTCGCCATCATGGAGCTCGCGATATGTATAACCTTCGGACTTCTCGGCATGATACCCTACGCCGGATTTATCCTCTGGATAATAGGCTGGATATGCTGTCTTTTCCCGCTGGCTCTTGCCGTATTCGGCATAATCTTTGCCGCGCAGGGCAAAGCCAAGGATCTTCCGATACTCGGCGGAAAAATAAAAATAATAAAATAAACTTATCCTGTCCTCGCCTCCGGAAAAAATCCGGAGGCTTTTTAACTCTTCACTGTTCACTATTCACTCTTAACTCGGGAGGGGAAACCCCTCCCCTACAACGGACGACCGATCGCCCCTACAGGCGGGTCGTCGAGGCGCCGACCCTTACAAAAACCGGCGGGAGCAAGCCCACGCCCTACGGCAGGGCTATTGACGTGGGTTCCCGTCGAGGCGCAGACCCCTGCGTTGATCAAAAAATTCTTCTTTTTTATGTAATGTCCGCGGTACAAAAACACACTATATTATCAGAAACGGCAAAAAGGAGCGTAAAATGCGGGACGAGGAAATAATACAGCTGCTTCAGGCAAGGGATCAGCGGGCGATCAAAGAGCTTGCGTCCTCATACGGCAGGCAGATGGAAAATATCGCATACGGCATAACGAACGACCGGCGGGACGCCGCCGAGTGCGTCAACGACGCTTATCTTGCCGTGTGGAACAGCATACCTCCGGCAAAGCCCGATAATCTGAGCGCCTACGTGTATGAGACGGTGCGCAACATCTCCCACCAGCGTTTCAGATACAACACCGCGCAAAAACGGTCCGCGCCTACCGTCTCTCTTGACGACGAGCTTTCGCAGATAGTCACGGGAGAGCAGACGGATACGGACGGGCTTGCCGACGCGATAAACGGGTTCCTTTCCCGGCTTGACAGCCGCTCGCGAATGCTGTTCGTCCGCAGATACTATTACGAGGACACGGTAAAGCACCTGTCGGAGCTGACCGGTTTAAGCGAAAACGCGCTTACCGTAAAGCTGTTCCGTATAAGAAAAAAGCTTGCCGAGCATCTTAAAAAGGAGGGTTTCAGCTTATGAAAAAAAGCGATATTTTATCAGCCGTAAAAAGCACGGACAAAAAATACGTTAATGAAGCTGCCGAGGAAAACGTAAAAAAGAAATTTTCAAAAAAGTCTTTTAAGGATATAATATCCGCCGTCGCGTCGGTTGCCGCGCTTGCGGCTTTTGCCGTGTTTATCGTTGTGACCGTATCTCTTGCAAACAGGCACGGCGGTATCGCCCCGACGGCAAACGATACCGGGGAAGATACGGTCATTGAAAATACTGTCGCGGAAA
The DNA here is from genome assembly GCA_016280525.1 of Clostridiales bacterium. GTDB lineage: Bacteria > Bacillota > Clostridia > Oscillospirales > CAG-272 > UBA1248. The sequence goes on along the minus strand of JAEEGW010000295.1, from coordinate 1,738 downwards.
ATACGGTCACTGAAAATACTGTCGCGGAAGACGCGACGGAGGAAGATACAGCGGATAACGAATATCCGTATAATGTAACAACGGAGCCCGCGGGACACGCGACGCCGTCCGATCCCGAACCGATGTCCGAGATCATAGACTCCGGCGACTTCAACGCGATATCGGGATCCGTCGGGTTTACAAAAAGCACGGCGACGGTAAAAGCAACGCTTTACGACGCCGCGTATAAAGTAACGGCGGAAAACAGCGTGGAAGCGTCGGTATATGAGCTTGAGGCGGAGCCGGCGGAGCCAAAGCCCGCCGCGGATTTTGACGTGTTTGTGTACGGCAAAAAATTTTTACGAGAAAAAGACAGATATAAAGTTATGAGGCGTACGGACCACACAATGCTTACCGAGTATGAAAACGGACAGAAAAAATGGGTATACGATCTTTTGCCGGAAGAATATATAACAAACTGGTTTGATATATCCGACGGAACGATAGTCACCGCCTGCGCGAAACACGTGTTTATGATAAGAAAGCTTGATCGCAGCGGAAATCTTTTATGGGATCACAGAGTGGATTCGGCGCACCAGGACACGCGCACCGACACGCCGATCTCGGTCTACGAAAAAGACGGTAAGCTCTATATGTTATCCGTAGAATACAACAACTATTACAGCAGATTGGTCTCATCCGGTCCGAAAAAAGCGGACGTTATAGTAAGAGTGCTGTCTTCGGAAACGGGAGAACTGATAAAAAAGACGTCAAAAATGCTGCGAATAACAAAGAACGAAATTTCAACGGCTTGTCTTTACGCGTGCGACGACGGTTTTGTCTTCAGTAATCTGACAGACGAAAGAGACAAAGATATTATCGTATATATCGGGCTTGACGGCACGGTAAAACGCATCTTCACACTCGAAACGGAAGGGGTGTCGTACTATTACTATAACGCGACGATGCAGGGCAGCCGTCTGTATCTGTCCGCTATAGCGCTGAAGGACGGCGCCGTGCTGAAATCACCGATTTCCGAAGAGATAGAACGCGTCGGATATGATTTGACGGGCGTGCCCGACGCGGAGCTTCTTGCGGCGGCAAAGGCGGAGCGCTCCGCGGCGCTTATAGCGGTAGATCTCGGCTCATGCACCGTAAGAGCGATATACTCGGCGGAGGCGGGCTTCGGCGGTATCATAAAAGAAAACAAGGACGGTTTTGTCTGGCAGCTGTGCAAGATAAACGGAGGCTTTGTTTATGAACCGCACGAGGAATTCTATTATTCGCTTTTCACGGCGTCTTCTTCCGACTGCGCTTTTGATAAAAGCGGCGGGCTCACATCCGTCACCCCGTCCGATACCGCGTATACTCAGATAGAGCCTGACCAACGTTATCTGGATCGATACTCCTCAGTCAGCTTCTCTGGCGGCTCCCTCAATGAGGGCGCTTTGATTCGGGCGGAATGAGTTTTAAAATAATATCGCTTTATCTTCAAGTCCACCGGAGCTTTTACGGCTCCGGTTTTTATTTATTCTTATAAAACTTCCTACAAATATTCAAGATTTTTTTATATATATATGATATAATATAGGCTGAGTTATAATCTTTACCCGTCACGGATAGGGTAACGAGAATTATCCGAACCACGTTTTCGGACGGCATCTCGCCGCTCCTGCTTCGTTAAACCCCTTGCTGTTACGTATAGTAGCACCTGCGGGCTTTGCCTCGCAGGAACAACGATCTGTTCGTCCGAAAATCC
>JAEEGW010000294.1 GCA_016280525.1 Clostridiales bacterium | reverse complement strand
GTAATATGCGCTGAAGAGCGAAAGCTCGGCGGTTCCGTCGTCTCTGACGTCCGTGTCGGAATCCCAGGTGAGTTTTTTGTTCTTTAACTCAAACGTGTGCACGGGAGCCGCGCTGTTGCCGGCGTACGTAAGCACCAGAATAAGCGGAAGAGTAAGGACTTCGCAAATGAAAAGGATAAGAAAAGTCGGTAAAAGCCAGCTCATAACGCCTTTGTTCTTTTTCATTTTCGGACTCCTTTCTTCACGAATTTCTGCCTTCCCCTCTGGGGGAATGGGGACCACGCAGTGGTGGATGAGGACATTCTCCGCCTTTCAACAGAGAAAGCGGAATCGATCACTGTTTTGCTTTGCTGAGACTAACGTCTAATTTGTTCGTTATGCTCGCGCAAACGTCTTTAAATCTGTTGTTTATATCGGAATTGTTAAACCTTAAAACTTTCAAGCCGAGGCTTTCAAGATAGTGTTGACGCATCAGATCTTTTTCTGATATTTCCGGTATTCTGTGCTGTAAACCGTCGATTTCTATAACCGTGCTTTTCGAAGGGATATAAAAATCTACGATATAATCACCTATATTTTTTTGCCTGTGGACGGTAAACGGAAGCTTCTTGAGAAAATCATACCACAAATGCTTTTCTTCTCTTGTCATGTTTCTTCTTAACTCCTGTGCGTTATGCACAAGATCTTTGTTATACTCATAACCCATGACGTTTCTCCGTTTTGTCTTCTCTGCCTTCCCCTCTGGGGGAAGGGGGACCGCTTGCGGTGGATGAGGACCCTAAATCCGTTGACCAGTCAAATCTTTTTACTGCCCCGGCCTCATCCGTCGGCTTCGCCGCCACCTTCTCCAACCGAGAAGGCTTATCTGCCCTCCCCTCTGGGGGAAGGGGGACCGCTTGCGGTGGATGAGGACCCTAAATCCGTTGACCAGTCAAATCTTTTTACTGCCCCGGCCTCATCCGTCGGCTTCGCCGCCACCTTCTCCGACCGAGAAGGCTTATCTGCCTTCCCCTCTGGGGGAAGGGGGACCGCTTGCGGTGGATGAGGACTAATATTTTACCTGATTATACAGGTTTTGTCTGCTTTGGCTGAAATTTCTTTCAGTCCCGTACTTTGAAACAAACCGCCGCCACCTCGATACGGAAGCGCCGGTTTGTTTCAAAATAGTTCCCGCCGCCCGTCCGCCACGTGGGCGGGCGGCGAAGAAACTTTTTTGCTCAGTTGTGTTTTACTGGTTTAATTAGTCTACCTGGAATACGTTAATAGAGATGCTTACGCGTGTCTCAAGATTGTAATTGCTTGCGGACGGAGCGTTTGCTTCAGGGAGAATTGTCGGTGCGCCTGCAGCAAGATCACCAAGCAGGGTGTCAGCAAAGTCATTGCCGTTTGCAGGGGTGTTAGCATTGCCGTATGCCCACGCCCATGTCAACTGGATGTTACCGATTGCAGTAGCAAGGTTGGTGCCGGCCTTGTAAGTGGCGGCTGTTGTTGCCAATGCGGTTTCAATATCGGCGAGATTGCCTGTGTAAGTATTGTCACCAATTTTCAGGGTGAAAACTACAGGATAGTAATCGCTACCGAGAGTAAATGTATCGGTTTTGTCGTCAGACGTGGTCATATCTGCCCAAGTTCCTGCCTTAAGGAATACTTCTTTGTAGTTGGATTCGAGCGTCATGGTAACAGCAACGTCAACTTCGGGAGTACCGGTAACGGCGAACTTAAGACCGTCGTCGTTTTTGGTGCCAGGAGCAACAACTTTATCAGTATTGCTGGAAACAACAGTAAGTGTACTTGCTGCATCTCCGCTAGCGCCGGGAGTGTCGTCGGTGGTGGCTTTGTAGGTGGTGCCAAACAGGTCGCCACTTGCTTCGATCAATACACCAAATTTTGCTACGCGAGCGGTCTCGTCGCCTTTAGCGCTGGTGATGTACTTTGCATAGGTTCCGCTGACAAAGCAGCTGGTGATAAGTGCGAGAGCTACAATGAGAAGAGCAACTCTCATAGTCCAATTCTTCTTCATTTGAATTGACCTCCTGTAAAATAAATTGTATAGATGTTGGGACACAAACGTCCTATGTGGTTCGGGACATACGCTGCCCCAACGGTGAGTTAGCCTCACTCTATATCACTGCTGCGTCAGCGTGGCTTCTGGCACAGTCAGAAATATACATTTTTTGTTACCGTGCGTTATGCGCATATAATAATTATATAGATAAAAAGTATTATATACGCATACAAATCATATTTTATATCAATATAAGCCGTCTGTCAACGAACATAATAATAAAAATATGTGAAAAATTTTTAAACAAAAAGTCGAAAACACGCCGCGTTTTGCAATTTTTGTTCAAACTAAACTGCAAAAATCAATTAATCTGCGGACACGTTGCTGTGCCCGCAGACTCGTTTTTTTGATTTATTTCGAGTGCCGCCGGTTACTCCGCGCTTCCCGCGCCGGGTCCGTCTCCGTTGATGTCTTCGGGCTTGATATCGGATTGTCCTTTTTGCGTTTCCGCTTCTTTTTCTGCGTTAAGTGCTCGCAGGCGCTTCAGTTCCTCTTCAAGTTCTTCTGACTTGCTCTTGTTCTTCTTCGCAAGCTTTGTGCGGCGTATCACGTCGTACGCTATGAACAGCAGAACGGGAACGCCTATGAATATGACCATTCCGAGCGGTTTCTGCAAGAAGTAAATGAAAGCGCCGAGCTTCGGTATCCTGGTCTGGTAAAGGCCTACTATTTTCTCCGGCTTGATAAAGCCTTCAACACTTTTGTCGTCCGTGTTGTTGGCGTCGCCTTTGGTGTGGAATGCAAGCGCTCCGTTTTCATCCGTCGTCACGGCTATGATCCTGTGCGTAGTAACGGTGCTCTGCTTGTCTATAAAAGAAATGATATCGCCGACTTTCAGAGTTTTGGCGTCGACCTTCTTCGTGAGTATCAGGTCGTCTACCTCTATGTGATCGTCAGCGGGACGGGTGGTGAGAAGATGTCTCACTTCTCCTTCGTCGCTCTTTATAACGGTGTCGACTATATTCGTTTCTATGTAATCCGCGCTTGCCGTTTTAACGGTATCGCCCGGTTTGAGCGCGTTTATCTGCTCCTGCGTAAGATCCAGGATATCCTCCGCGCTTACGATGTGCTGCACGTCGCTGCTCATAGATCCGGATTTTACGACCATCGGCGTGATGCCGAAAACCGACGGGGGAACGTCCGGCTGTATCAGGCCCTTCACGATGATCGTGATATTAAAGAGCAGCAGCAGTCCGAACACCGCGCACAGAACG
>JAEEGW010000043.1 GCA_016280525.1 Clostridiales bacterium | reverse complement strand
GAATAGTCGAGCGTTGAATCGCCGTTGTTGTCGTACGACGGTTTGTTGAAATTGTTCGCGACGGACACGTAAACTCTGCTGTTTGAGTAAACGGAGCGCGCGGCGTAGTCGACTATGCGAAGCGCGGCGCAGTACGCGTCCGTATATTCGGAGACGGACATAGGTCCGGCGTTGTTCGTATATCTGTTTGAGTTGACCTCGCAGCCTAAAATATAGCTGCCGCAGAAGCCTACTCTGTTTTCGCCGGAATATTTTTCCGCTAAATATGAAACGAAAGCGTAAAGCGTATCGCACGCTTCCTTTGAGTAGACGTTGAACGCGAAATACTGCGCGTTTTCATCCGCTTCCGCAAAGTACAGATATTCCGGCTGACCCTGAGCGCGTTTTGTGAGCAGGAGCTGGATATACACTCTTATACCCGCGTCGCTGTACGTTTTTACTGTGTGGTCGAGCAGCGCGGCTTTGTTTTTGTCTATGTAATACGCCTGTCCGCCCGTTTTATACACAGTCGCGTTGCCGCTGTCCGTCGTTAAATATTCGTTTACCGGCACTTTTATGACGGTGTGCGAGGCTCCGAGCATCTGCGCGTCCGCGAAAAGCGTTATGTCAAGCCCTTTTTTGCTCTTGACTTCGGGGTAATCGTACGTATTCGCGGAGATAACGTCAGGGTTTGATATATACGCGTAATTCGTTACCGGCGTATAAACTCCGTCTTCGTCGCCGTACGCCAAAACGTACACCGTTTTTCTTTTGTCGGAAAACGGCGCCTGCAAAGACAGCCTCTGCCTTGCGGTCACGTTTTTCTGCTCCGCCGGCTCTTCGCCTAAAACGGCACCGGGCGCAAGAGCGAAAAGACACAGGGTCTTGTCCGCGAACTTTTCAATATCCTGAGCCGAAAACGTCGCTTCCAGTTCAACGTACTGTCCGTTCTTGCTGATACCTGCCGAAAGATGCGTTGCCGTCGCTTCCTTTGCACCGGCAAAGGAAGACAATAGCGGCAGCGCAAATATTACTGCAAGTATAAGCGATACGATCTTTTTCATTTTATTCGGCTGCGGAAACGATCGCGGCAAATTTGGAGGCAACGAGCGACGCGCCGCCTATAAGGCCGCCGTCCACGTTGTATTTCGCCAGAAGCTCCGGCGCGTTTTTCTCGTTCATCGAGCCGCCGTACTGTACGGTAAGCGCCTCAGCCGCGGCTTTGCCGTAAAGGCCTTCAACGGTCTTTCTCACAACGCCGTTGCCCTCGTCTGCCTGCTCCGGCGTGGCTACTCTGCCCGTGCCGATAGCCCAAACGGGTTCGTATGCTATTATAACGTTTTTGAGCTGTTCTTCCGTTACGCCCTGCAGAGCTATTTTGGTCTGCATGGAAAGGATCTCCGCCGTTATGCCGAGGTCTCTCTGCTCCAGCACTTCGCCGACGCAGAGTATGACTTTAAGTCCGGCGTTCAACGCCGCCAAAACTCTTTTGTTTACGGTAGCGTCCGTCTCACCGAAATACTGTCTTCTTTCGCTGTGGCCGATTATGACGTACTGCACGCCGCAGGCTAAAAGCATTTTTGCGGAGATCTCGCCGGTGTACGCGCCTTTTTCTTCAAAATGCACGTTTTCCGCGCCTATTTTGATCCTGCTTCCTTTAGCCGCCGCTATCGCCGCGGGGATGTCTATCGCGGGCACGCAGAGGACAACGTCGCAGCCGCGTCTGCCCTTTATCATCGGGCGAAGCTCCTTTATCATCGCGGTCGCCTCGTCGGGCGTCATATTCATTTTCCAGTTACCCGCTATAACGGTTCTTCTCTTTCTTTTATTCATTTTAGCATATTCCTTTCGTTTTATAAAATCATATATAATACTCAAAAAGCAACCGTGTATAATGTTCGGTTGCTTTTTTCAGCTAAATTGACGCTGCGCGTCAGCTAAATTATACACCTTCGGCGTATAGCTGAATTTCCGCTTACGCGAAAGCTAAATTAAATTTGCCATTTCAGCTCGGCAAAGCCGAATTTAGCTTGTGAAACAAATTTAGCTCGGCGGAGCTGAATTTAGCTTGCCGTCAGGCAAATTTAGCTTATTTATCCTCCAGACAGGCTATTCCGGGAAGTACGAGGCCCTCAAGGAACTCAAGCGACGCGCCGCCGCCGGTGGATATATGCGTGACCTTGTCAGCAAAGCCGAGCTTTTCGATAGCCGCCGCGGAGTCGCCGCCGCCGATTATGGATACGGCGCCGCTGTCTGCTACGGCCTGAGCGACCGCTCTTGTGCCGGATGCGAATTTATCCCATTCGGATACGCCCATAGGTCCGTTCCAGACGACGGTCTTGGCGCCCTTGATAGCGTCCGCGAAAAGAACTTCCGTAGCCGGTCCTATGTCAAGACCCATCCAGCCGTCCGGGATCTCATCGGAGTTGACGAGCATGAAGTTGCATTCGGGATCGTATTTGTCGCCTAATCTGTTGTCAACGGGCAGAAGCAGTTCAACGCCTTTGTCCTTTGCCTTTGCGAGAAGCTGCAGCGCCAGATCGAGTTTGTCCGGTTCGCAGAGGGAGCTGCCTATCGCAAATCCTTTTGCTTTAAGGAACGTGTAAGCCATGCCGCCGCCGATTATAAGCGTGTCGACTTTTTCAATAAGGTTGTTTATAACGCCTATCTTGTCGGATACTTTCGCGCCGCCTAAGATAGCAACGAACGGATGCTCCGGATGTTCAAGCGCGCCGCCCATAACGTCAAGCTCTTTCTGGATAAGGAAGCCGCAGACTGAGGGCAGGTAGTGGGAAACGCCTTCCGTGGAAGCGTGCGCTCTGTGAGCGGTACCGAACGCGTCGTTTACGAAGATCTCTGCCATGGAGGCGAGCTCTTTTGCAAATTCGGGATCGTTCTTCTCTTCTTCTTTGTGGAAGCGGACGTTTTCTATAAGCATAACGTCGCCGTCTTTGAGCGCGGCGGCCTTTGCCTTGGCGTCTTCGCCTATAACGTCTTTCGCCATTATAACGGGCTTGCCTAAGTATTCGGAGATCTTTTCCGCAACGGGAGCAAGGGAGTATTTCATATTGAATTCACCCTTCGGTCTGCCCATATGGGAGCAAAGTATGACCTTCGCGCCGTGCTCGGAAAGATATTTGATCGTCGGCATAGCGCCGGTGATCCTCTTGACGTCGGTTATAACGCCGTCCTGCATGGGAACGTTGAAATCGCAGCGGGCAAGTACTTTTTTGCCTTTTACGTCAATGTCTGTTATTGATTTCTTGTTATACATAATTTACCTCTTTCTTTTATTCATTCCGTATAATATTATCATTTAATTGAATCATTATCAAGCAGAAAAAATAAATAAATTGAAAACACAACCGTTATTTCCGCACTCAAACCGCGTGTATATGCATTTTATATTACATATTTTCCTTATATTCATCATATTTTAACATTCATATTTTGAAAATCGGAAAATTAAAAGATATAATGTAT
>JAEEGW010000042.1 GCA_016280525.1 Clostridiales bacterium | reverse complement strand
TGTTAACTGTGATATTTGTAATAATGGTATTGTCTCTGAGCCTGCGTTACAATGAACTGACGCGCAAGCGCGATCAGCTGAAAGCACAGGTCGAGCAGGAACAGCTGGAACTTGAAAAACTGATAGACGAAGTCAACGCAGATTATAACGACGAGTATATTATTAAGATCGCGCGTGAAGAGTTAGGCTACAGAATGCCTGATGAAGTGATTTATTATAATAATCTCAATAACTGATATAAAAAGCTCCAAAATCCAAAGAACCGGAGCATTATATCAAAATACCGGATTTTTGGCGCTTATATTATACAAAATTTGTATTTTGTATAAAAAACAGCCTTCGCACTGCTCCGGCTGTTTTGTATACACCCGCAAGGGGTACAAAATAGCCGTTTTGTATGGAAAAGCTCGGCGTTAGGGGGGCTTATGTTATTTTGTGCCTCTTTTGCGGCGTCCTAAGGTTGTGGCTCCCTCAGTTTTACTGCTTGAGAAACTTATGCGGTTCAGTTTCTCCTTTCTTCAAATTTGTTTGTTGGGCTGTCACCCACCCCCCGCCCGCCCTCAAGGGCGGGAGCGGTAGGCACCGGAAACCCGGTGCGGCAAAGCCGCCGCAAGCGGCGGCTAAGGAAAGCAAAAGCCGCACCCGGAGTGTGCGAGGTGCGACTCTGTGAGGCTGTGTGCTCTCTGCCCGAGTAAACCAGCGCCGCACACAAAACGCCTGACTCATGGGATTGAGCAGAGGTGAACTTCCGTTCGCCTACCGTGAGAGATTATATCACACCATATCGCAAAAGTCAATACGCCGCGCCGATTTTCTTCGTCAAGTTTACACGCTGTCCGGCGTTTTGCGTGCCGTACGCGCTCGCTCATAGTGGAGGCTCCTTTAGTTGAGCGGTGATTTTATCACACTTGTCAAGGGTAATACAGAGCGGCAGAGCCGCCCTTGACAAGCGTGATTTTGCGAAAAATAAAAAGGAGCCTACCACTATGAAACGAGCTTATATCATCACAACCGAAACAATCAGCGTCCCCACCTTATACGAACTCGAAGAGCACAACTACATCGGCAATTTCATCGAGATCACCGAAGACGAGCTCAAGCTCTTCGAACTGCTTATGAGCTGCGCCGGAAAATACGAGAAATCGACGAAGCACTATAAAGACGGCGAGAACGGCTTGTATCTCACAACGCTTGACTGCATCCACAATTCAACGCTTCTCCGAAAGTACCTAAAGCAGGGTTGAACGCCCTGCGGGGCGTTCTCCATAACATCAAAAAAGACCGCTGACGCGGTCTTTTCTGCTGTCATGGCAAAAGAAGAAAATTGCCAATTTTTTCCATTTTTTGGCTTATTTCTTCGAGTTTTAACTCAATTTTCGCGAACATTTGTTCGAAAATTTCGAATTTCTCGTAAGTACAGAATTCTGTACTTTTCATTTCGTCGTGGTGCTCTGACAGGTGATCTGAGTAGGCGTATAGCATAGACGTCAATTCTCTGTCGTGGTTCAGTGCCGCCTTTACAGCTGATAAGCCGCCGTCGTGGTAAACGTCCACCGCATAGCTTTTCCGGGCGCTGTGCGGGCTCACGTGGGCTTCTACCCCGGAGCGTTCAGCTGCTTTCTTCAGATCGATGAACACGGCTTGTCTTGTCTTGTGGGGCGTCTTTCTTTTTCCTCGCTTACGCGAGGGAAAAAGGTATTCGGAATCAGCATTCAGCAACAGCCGCTTCGCGGCCGTCGCTGAAATGCTCTTCACTGCTTTTTTCCCGGTCTTCTTCTCGACTATTCGGAGGGTGTTGCCGTTCAGAGCGTCTCTGTGAGCACTCAGAACGTCGTCAATCCGAAGACCGGTTTGCAGTGATATCTCAAGCGATAAAGCGTTGTCGGGCTGCATATACCCCAGCAGATACCGCAAAACTGCGGGGTTTACGTATTCAGCTTTCAACGTTACCGCCTAAAATATCGTTTAACAGTCTTGAAAATGTTAAATCGTCAGCCGTGATCACTTTGATTTCTGTACCGTAACCGTCGACTTTCAAAGCGGGAAGATTGACGCTCTGATAGTCATAGTTCGTGTAGAAATATTCGGGAGTGTTCAGCCGACCGCCCGAAAGGTAAAACCGCCCGCCGATCTTCAAAGTTTCGGCGGCTTGCGCATTGTCGCCGACCTCTTTAAGAGCTTTCGTCATGTACTTATGAACGTACTTTGAAATTGCGTCGGAATAATTACCGTTCTTCGGGTTCGTTACCCTCTTTGCAGTCGTGAAGCCGTAGGGGTAATCCGATATGTTGTAGATCGTTTTTCCCTTGTTTTTATGGTGGCTGTTGACGAGGTGTAAGCCGTTATCGTTCATCAGACCGTGCCAATGTATGGAAATGCCGTCTGAATGGTATTCCGGAACGAGAATATACTGCAGACCGTCACGGCGTACCCGGTTATCAAGCCAGACGGAAAGGTGCTTCACTATCTCGTCGTAATTTGTGCGGCTTATTCTGTTCTCATCAAGCGTCAGCGTGACAAAAAGATTCAACTGTGGGTTGCTCTGTATCTTGTCATACAGTCGACGGTGCGCTGCTTTGTAATTTCGAACGGCGTTGTTTAGCTGCCAGTCTGTGAGCGGAAGCTCCGGGCTAACGCCCGGCGCTTCTGCAGCAGCTTCGGCGGCGGCTTCCGCCGCTGTCGAAAAGGCTTTCGCCTTTTCTCTGTCGACGCAAAAGCCGGAAGCTGTGCAGGCTTCTTTATCCGAGAACATCGAGGTGCGGGAAATGATGATCTGATATGGTCGGAATGTGCCGTCTTTGAGGGGATAATACTTCACCCGGACGTTGTAAGGGTGCGCGGTATTTTGTAAAATCTTTCGTCCTGTAGTCATACAGGATTGAACCGATGAGGGACAATTTCTCAGTAGTGCCGGCGCCCCGGCTGACGCCGACCCGGCTCCGCCCTTCGGGGCTCTCAATTAACTGCGGCTTGACGGAATAATGTGCAATTAATCAAGTATGAGCGGACGGCTTCGCCGCCGCTCTCGGGGTACGGCGAACCCCGAACAACGCACGAACCGACGCTCGGCGGGACTGATGCGGTCGCCGCAACCTTCCCGCGACGCCTTGTCTGCACTTCTCCGCCCCCCACCGCCGAACTATTCTTTGCATACAAAACGGGTATTTTGTATAATTATTGCAATTATTCTCTTTTAAATAAAAAAGCCGTCTGTTTGATAAACGGCTTTTCTCTTTTTATTTTAAATAAGTTTTTTTTAACTTTCTCCGATAAGTATAAGTCCGGAATCTTCTGTTATTTTTATCTCTTCATCAAGTGAATTTACAAAATAACTGTAATTACCGCCGGCAGTCATTCCAAGTAATACGTAACCGTTTGTAAGCATTATCCTGCGAAGCTCGCGCACGGTATACGTTCCTTTAACGTTCATTGCCATAGCGTTCTTTAAATACAGTTCGCTTCCCTTATTAGAAAGCAGTTCGCGGAACACGTCAATCAATTCAGGATTTTCTGCAAGCTGTGCCAATATAAGAGACGACATATTTGACGTGACGAGAAAGTCCGTAGTATCGCCGAAGCCGACAAGATTCTGATTGCGCTCTTTCTGCATTTCGACCGTTATATTGAATTTCAGTCCCGTTCTCTGTCTTATATCGCGCAGATTCAACAGCATGAATATAACTTCTGTATCCGCTTCGTCGGGATCTTTGTCGTGATCGTTTAGCACGATTATATGTTTTGACGTTTTTGCCGCTTCATACAAAGCTTCGTTATCGGTGCTCAGGTCAATATCACTGAATTTAAGCGTAATATTCCGGTCAGACGCGACTTTCTGAAGTTCCGCACGCTCATTGTCGTTCATATATTGTTCATATATGCACACTTCCGTCACGTTTTCGGGCAGTTCGCTTAATATGACCGGCAGCGTCTCGTTATGCCCTAATATGACCGCGTTTGTCGGTTCCTCTTCCGTTATAATACTTATATTATCTGATGACGGCGCAGCACCGGTAGCGGAAAGCTTTGCCG
>JAEEGW010000293.1 GCA_016280525.1 Clostridiales bacterium | reverse complement strand
TCCACGCACAGATCCACGTTTTCTATGCCTCTGTGTTTGCCGTAGTATTTGGTAAGCCCTTTTGTTTCTATAGCTTTCATGTTTTCCCTCTCAATCAAAGCCTCACAACTGCGTACATGAGCCTGAAGTAATCCGGCGCGCCGTCCGTTACGCCTTTTTCGATTATGTTCAACCCGTTTTCCGTTATCTCTTTTTCAAAATTTATATTTGATACCATTCTGAAACTCGTACCGGCGACTTTTATTTTCCCGGACGGATGATCGCGCTCCTGCAGCTTGAACGCGTCGTTTATATCGGTCGTTTTCTCCGTCACGCCGTCGCCCATGGAACATATGAGAGCTATGCCGTCATCCGTCAGATGTTCTTTTATAAAGCGGTAAAAGCCGGCTCTGTCACAGTCAAGCAAAAGCATATGAACGACCGCTACGGCGTAAATAAAGCCGTATTTCGCCGACTCCGCGCAGTTTAAACAGTCAAGCACGGCGAAATTATCCGAGAATTCCGGCGCGAGCTTTTTGCAATAAGATACGGCTTCAGCCGAAATATCGGTTGCATACAGACCGTAGCCCCGTTTCAGAAGCGGGATCGCGTCCCTGCCCTCTCCGCAGCCTATTTCAAGCATTTTTACGTTTTTGGGTAGGTCATATCTGTTTATGACGTCGAAAACTATCGGCGTAGGCGTGTCGGCAAACCAGCCGAAACCTTTTTCGTGTATCTTTTTATAGCGGTCATCATACGCTTCGTAGTATTTTTTCATACTCAATAATACTGTTCTATGCCGCCGTAGCCGGTTATCATCTTGCCTTTGCGCGTTTTTTCAACAAAGCTGTTCAGGCGTCTTTCAAACTCTTCCGGGCGCTTCCGCGCGGCGTCTATATACGCGACGCGTATGCGTTTGTACGGCTCGGAAAATTTCTGATAATTTTCCCAGACGGTCCCGTCCTGTTTCAGCTTGTCTATTATATCGTCCGGGAAAACGAACGGCTCGGTTATTATCGGCAGGACGGTTTCTCTTATTTTCGGGTGTATCAGTCCTTTTTTGTCAAGCCTTATCAGCCGTTCTATATTCGGGCGGGAATACGGACTTTTTTTCCTTCTCGGCGTGAATCTCTGCGCGCGGTGGTATTCGTCCGTATGCTTTATCGTGCTGTCTATCCAGCCGAAGCACAGCGCCTCTTCAACAGCGTCGTTATACGATAAGCTCTGCTCTCCCGAGCCTTTCATCGGGAAAACGAACCATATCTCACCCTCAGTTTCAAAATGCTCTGACAGATATTGACGCCATTCGGCTCTTTTGCATGTATAAAACGTTTTCAAATCTTTATGCATCCGTTGTATAGCGTCAGCATGCCTTCTTTATAAATATGCGAATCGGACGAATGCATCAGCACTTTCGGTATCGTATATCCGCCGTTGTCCGTGAATTCTATCACGGTCATGCCGGTGGGAGTTATATCAAAATGCGTGCAGAACTGCGGGTACGGTATATCGAGCACGCAGCTTAAAAACGCAAGCCCGAAGCCCTGGTGCGCGAAAAGCGCTACGCGTTTGCCGTTGTGCGCAACTGTTTTATACTTTCCGGTATAGCGCTCGTGCTCGTAGCCGAGACCTGCAAAAAATTCGTCGGTTGCGTCGTATATGCGCTTTATGCCCTTTTCGTAATTCTTTTCTTTAAAAGCCGGATGGTCGTACCACCTGTCGCCTAAATCGCGTATCTCCTTGCTGTTGAAGAGCATTGCGGTCCGTCTGTTGTAAAACAGCCACGTTACGCCGGGTTTGCCGTCCTCGCGGTCCACGGTAAGCTCCGCCCAGGTGTGCGCTTCGTTTGCAAAATCAAGCAACTTCGGCTCTAAACCCAGCTTTTCGCACGTAGGTTTTGCCGTAAGTATCGCGCGGTTCGAGGTGGACGAATATATCTCGTCAAGCCCGTATACCTGTAACCGTTTGGAAAGCGCCTCCGCCTGCTCGTGTCCGAGCGGCGTAAGCGAATCCGGGTCGTATATCGGGTCGCCGTGTCTTATGAAATAAAACAGCATCGTTTGACCTCCGTTTTCAGTGTATAACAAACGCGTAAGGCAGTCTCCACGACGTTTGAGAATATATAAGCGTTACGCTGTTCTGCAGATACTCGCCGTCGTAATACATACAGGTGGAGCTGCCGCCGTCAAGGTTTGCGGCGTTTACGGCGCCGTATTTCATCATTATGTCTATAAGATCGCCCGCAGACGCTCCTATGTGGTTGTTATATCCTCTGCCGTCCGTCACGAGGAGCAGTAAGGCGCCGTCCGCTCTCTGCCCTATTGCCGTTCTCGGGTTAAGACCGCTTCCCTTGCCGTTCATTTCACGCGGCACGCCGTTTTTTACAAGCGTGACGAAGTGGTTGTTGTCGGTATACGCGACCTCCTGGAAGCACACGCCGTCGCGCAGTTTGAGCGTTTCTTTAAGCTCGATTATCTCTTTCTGCGTTTTGCCGTTTATATCGAATATCTGCAAAATATTGTCTTCAGTAAGACCTATAAACACAAGGTTCTCGTACTCGTTCGGCTTGTTTCTGACTATCTCGCCGCGGCTGATGCAAACTCCGTACGGGCATTTGCCGCAGTTGTTGTGAGAATCGTATAAGCCGCCGTTTATGCCGCCTATCGCGCCGTCTCTTTCAACAATGTCTTTGAGCGGCTTTCCGTAAGACGGCCAGTCGCCGTTATACAAAGTGGCAACGGACACGCGCGACGGATCTTTTACTATCATAAGCGTGGCTTCAAACGTAAGACCGGGGATCTTGATTATCTCAATATCCTTTTCAGACGTCTGCTTGTCGTCGTCTTTTATCGAGGACGATATATCCGTGCCGTGGATATCGCCGTTCTTGTCGCTTACGCTT
>JAEEGW010000292.1 GCA_016280525.1 Clostridiales bacterium | reverse complement strand
GCTTTTCAGCCGGATACCCTCATAGGCATCACCTCCTTGAATTAAAAAAGCCGCCCACGATTTTTTCAAAAGTGGGGGCAGTTATTTACAATTGGATATTGAATTTTTCGGACTTTTATGCTATACTGACTTATCGAATTTTGAAGAAGGAAACGGTATGCCTCTGCAACAGTACGTTATACGTGAAATATCGGCATTGAGTATAATCGCTTCCGCCGTGGGAGAGTACGGCGCGTGGCGGTTTTCTTTTGACGCGACTGATCCGTCCAAAGAATATCTTGTCGAAGAAACGAAGCAGGACGACTGCGCGATCTATCATCAGGCGATGTGCGTCCTCTACGGAGAGAACTATCATGCCGAGCCTGACTGCGACAAGCTGAAGGATGCGCTCATATATATTGATTTCTCCGGCACCTTTGATGAAAAGGGTTATTCCCGCCCGGTCTATGCCGTCAACAAAGCGGAATGTATGCTCGGCAAGGACGGGATCACGCTCAATCTCGGACGCGGTTATGCAAAGTATCTCGCCTTCGAGCGTTCGGCGAATATGAGCCGTCACAGCGTCCTGTCTTTTGTCAGAGAAGACCTCTATGAGCCGCTGCGCGAGCGTATGATGCTCGGAATGAAGATCGGAAACTGTCAGCTCGCTAAACTCTACGCTTACAACGCGCTTTTGTACACGAGCGGCGAGAGGATCAAAGATCCGCGCCTGCTTTCAGAAAAGAAGATAATCGTCATAGATAACCCGAAAAGCGTCGTAAAGGACGCAAATATCGTCACGGTCGAGGACGACGGAAGCGACGAGCCTGTGCGGAAATATACCCGCGTGGAAAAGACCGCCGACGTGGAAGTCCTCGAATTCGACGGCGAGGGTATCATTTCAAAGGAATTCGCGTATTCTCTCGATCCCTCCGGCGCACATCACTCTTTTCAGATCCGACTGCCGTATATCAAGGGGGTAGTCCACGAAATCGACCTCCGGGGGCTGTTTTCCGAGCTCGGAGTGCCGAAAATCAAAGACATCTGGGGTGTAGAGCACGACGTAAACGACGTGCAGATGATCCTCACCAAGAGTATGTTCAAGGGCTTCGGGTGGATGACCGAAAACGGGCTGACGTGGGCGGAGTATCTTGAGCGTTGCCGTAAGTATGACCACGCGCTGTATATCTCCGGTTCGGACAAAGCGGAACGTGAGAGCTTTACTGAACTGAACTATCAGTTCCTCAACACGCTTGCGCTTACCGAAGAGGAATTCAGACCGGCTGATCTTCCGCTCGGTTGGGATAAATCTCCCGAAACCGATCCGCGCCACTGGCTGACGAAAACGACGGAGGTCGCCTATTACAATTTCTGCGCAGATGCCGAAGCGCGGCTTTCATACTTTCTTAAGGACCTGTCGAACGGCGAACTGAAACTAAACAACCGCCGCCATCAGCGCGCGGAGCTGTTAAAGAAAAATCCGCTCTATATTGAAGAGTCCGTATTTACAAAAGAACTCTCCGATAATGCAGAGAGCATTCGGAACAAATACGCCGTCGGCAAGCTGCTCGTCGCGGGCGATACGCGGTATCTCTCGGACGATCTGATCCGTCTGCTTGCGTATATCGTCAAAACGTCTGTCGGCGAAGGCGAGGCTTATCGGACGCTTGCGGCGGAAGAACTGCACGGCAACGAAATATATGCGCCGTCGCCGGTTTTCAAGGAACAGCCGTATTATACGCTCCTGCGCAGTCCGCATATAGCGAGAAATGAAGAAGCGTTCGTATATCCTATGGCGACGGTAGGAGCAATACGGAAGAAGTATCTTTCTCATTTGTATTACGTTCTTATGGTCGATTCGCGCTCGCTCATTCCCGAACGGCTCGGCGGCGCGGATTACGACGGCGATCTTGTCAGAACGGTCGCCGATCCGCTTGTAAACGACTGCGTAAAGAAAGGTTATGATAACGGAAAATCTCTGCCCGTTCTCAAAATTCCTGCGGCGGAACCGCTGATCGCCGATGCGGAGGACTGGAACGCCCGCGCGGAAGCCGTGAAAAGCACCTTTTCCTCCCATGTGGGACAGATCAGCAATACGGCGCTGCGTCTCGGTATCGTCGCCTACGACGAAAACAACGAGGATGAAAAACGCGACGAGAGCCGCATGGATACCGAGGCGCTCGCCATTCTTACGGGACTGGAAATAGACTCGGCAAAAAGCGGCATCAAGCCCGATCTGACCGAATATCTTTACGGCAGGCACACGAAAAAGAGCGTGTTCCTTAAATACAAAACGATCTCAAAGGACAACAGAGACCGCAAATGGTATGAGCAGACGAAGGAAAAAGATATCGAAGATTTCATAGAAGACGTTGACTGGGATGAAGTCAGCTCCAATATGGAGCGCCTTCCGTATTACGCATATATGCTCGGTCAGGAAACGGCAAAATACAAGCCGAAACCGGCTGAGGATGAAAAACTCTTCACTTTCGCATCGGAGCCGGACTGGAAAGAAAAACTCGAACCGTTTACCATGGACCGGGTGAAGATGATCGTTTCGGCGTATCACGCGGCGGACGCTCGTATTCGCTATATCAAACACTTATCGACCGATTTCAAGCGTCAGAAGGACGTGACCCGTATTCTTTTCTCACGCGGTCAGTTAAGTATAGTCAGCGCGGAGCAGCTGTACGCTCTTTTTGACGGTGCGTCCGCAGACTCGATCCGCAAGGCGTGTAATAAGTTGACTGAGCTGAAATGGCATCTGACACCTAAAAAAGACCGCGTGATCGCGTGGTATTCCATTGTACCGTCGTGCGTGAGCAACAAGTATATTGATATTTTCTGTGATTTCCGCAACGGCGGTTTCCGTCTGCTCGGAGACATCATCTGTGATCTGGACGAATTATATTCCAACACGGAGATACTCAAGCAAGTAATAAGGGATAACGATTCTTATGAACTGAGATATATATTAAGCGGGGTCAGATATTTTTCGGATTACAAAGAAGCGATAGTCAGAAATTGTCTCGCGCTTTTATCGCCGCCCGACAGACGCGAACG
>JAEEGW010000291.1 GCA_016280525.1 Clostridiales bacterium | reverse complement strand
TCCGGAAACGGAGACGGTTTGCTCGGTCAAACTTGATTATAACGGCACGCTGACGTGCACGTACCCCGAATATGAAAACGGCTGGGATAATTTTACCGCCTACCCCGACGGAACGCTCGTGTTTGAGGACGGACGGCAGTACTACGCGCTGTTCTGGGAGGGTATATCAAACGCGGAATATGATTTTTCGCAAGGCTTCTGCGTCAAAGGCTCCGAAACGGCGGAATTTTTAAATGAAGTGCTACAGAAAGCCGGTTTGAACGAAAAAGAAGCGGACGAGTTCATCATCTACTGGCTGCCGCGTATGCAGAACAACGCGTATAATCTCATATCTTTCCAGACGACCGCATATACGGACAACGCAAAGCTCACTGTAACTCCGGAGCCGGACACGGTGATACGCGTATTCATGGCCTACAAACCGCTTGACGAATACGCTGAGATCGAGCCGCAGACGATAGAAACGCCGCAAAGAAACGGCTTCACCGTCGTTGAATGGGGCGGAACGGAGATTAAATGATGCCGCTTCGCTAATGATGTCGCTTCGCTAATGATGTCGCTATCGCTAATGATGTCGCTTCGCTAATGAAGAAAATAACAAGCCGGGTACTGTTACGTATCCGGCTTGCTTTTTTATTTAAGATCGTCAACAACGGTGATCTTCACAGCGTCGCTGCTTTTCAAGAGTTTGTTGTATTTTGATATAAACCCGGACGGGCTTTTTCTTTTAAGCATATCGCGAAGCTTGACTGTCAGTGTCGGTGCGCCGTCGGTTATCTCGATCACCTCGGGCGGCGTATCGCACAGCCACGTTTGAACTATCTGTTTGAATACATCTTCATACTGATAATAATAATCGTCTATCTCCCAGTTTGCCACGGACAAGAAAGTCGCGCCGCGCTGATATGATATAAGTCCCTGATTTAAATACGCCTCCCGCGACGCCGCGTACTGCCGCGGTCCGTCTATTTCCTGCGCTATAAGCACGTTGTCGGGCAGAGAAGAGCGCACGTAATCCATTGAGAAATTGTGGTCGTACAGCGGCGCGTCGTCAAACCAGACTATGTCCGCATTCTCGCAAAGATCGGCAAAGCGCAGCGTACAGCGCAGGTATGACGCCTCGTCAAACACGGATCCGAGCTGTAGTGTTATTTTGCTTTCCGGCGCGGCTTCTTTCTGCGCGGCGGCGAGTCTGTCTATAAAGCTTTTCAGCATTTCGTGTCTGAAATTATACCACAAGATCCCCAAAGCGTCTGTTGCGCCGCAGGACGGAGGCGCGACCTCATCAAACGAGGCGTAATTTTTGCCCGTCTCCTCGTTTAACTTTTCTATACTCCCGAATTCTTCAGATAGAGAAGATCTGAATCTGTTCACGGCGGCGTCCGAGTAATCGTACTGCGTGGTACACCAGTATTCCGTCTCGCAGTACGGCGTGAACGCGGGCAGGTAAAACAGGATATTATCGCCGAATTTGCTGTCAAAATGGCTTACCGCGTCTTTGTAAAACGTTACGGCTTTTTCCGTTGCCGTCTCGGACGCAAAGGACAAAGTCGCCCGCTCATAATAAACGTCGCCTATGCAGAGGTTTCCGTTCATATCGGCCTGTATCTCGTCGTCGGAGAGCATTTTATCGCCGTATCTGCGCGCAAAATCGATCGATACGGCGACGGGCAGGCCCTTTACGTTTATAACGTAGTCGAGCATCTCGTCAAACGGCGAATAATCGATTTTTCCGTCCCCGTCCTGCAAAAGATGCCACGGCATATGGACTTTTATCGCGTTGAAGCCGGTATTCACGACTGTGTCAACTATTGATCTGAATTCGTTTATGTCGCGCAATCTGAAATTCCAGATCCTGAATATAAAGTATCTTTTCATCTCTTCATTCTGAACAAGCTCTTCCGTCTCCGCTTCCGTTTCAGTTTCGGTTTCCGTTATTTTTTCTGTCATTGGTTCGGTTTGCGTCTCCGACGTTTCGTCCGGCGTCGAAGCGCAGCCGGATAAAACCGCAGTAACAAGACAGACCGCTAAAAGTACCGATATCAGTTTTTTCATAATCCGGCATCTCCGTTTATCTTGATCATTCCGCCGCGCGGAACGGGGAGCTTCTGCGGTCCGGCCGACGCTTTGCCGGCTGATACAGGCCTGCCGTACATATCGAATATCTCGTAATCTCCGCAGCTATCCGACGATACGATATGATCGTACGGGGTGTCGTTCCATACGTCCTCGCGTTTGCCCGCGGGAGTAAACAGCGGCTCGCCGTGCAGCACGGTTATTTTTTTACCTTCCGTTTCCGCACACATTACAGGATAATTGAGTTCCGGATGATACGCGGTGAATCTGCCGTGCATCAGTATCTCTCTGTTTTCCGTATAGTATTTAACGAACGACCGAACGAGTTTTAGCTGTTCTTCTTTTATTTCGGTCAGCCGCACGGAGATCTGCGGAACGGAGAACATTATGTTCAAAAGCTGTCTCTGGCAGTTGAGAGCCGACTCGCATTTGCCCCACAAAAGCATATCGGAGTGGATCGCCGTCCTGCCGTTTAACAAACGCAGCGCGGCTATGCCTATGCGGTTCGTAATCGGGTCCGCGGCGCAGTCCGCGACGCGCAGCATATTGCAGCGGTTTACGATCGCCGCGCCGACGTAATTCTGACGGAATTCAAATAAGAAATCTTTGTCTATTTCCGTCATTTTCGCGTATATCTCGTCCATCAAAATGACCGCCGCTTCGTCAAGCGTTCTCACGTCCATTTCGTCGTTATAAGGCGGTAAATGGTCCGCTTCCATATTGAACGCGTCTATAAAATCGAGCTTGAAACCGTCTATACCGTAGTCGTTTACGTAGCGCAGAAGTATATCCATTATATGCTTGCGGATCACGGGGTATCTTATGTCAAGCACGGCCGCGCCGAAAGCGGGGTGATCGAACGCGAACTTGTCTTTCAAGTGCTCGTATTCAGCCGATTCGTAACCGACGAACGGGACTGCGAACCACAAAAGCATTTTTATGCCGTACGAGTGGACTTTATCGCAAAATCCCTTGAAATCCGGGAATTTGTCTTTGGCTACTTCCCAGTCGCCGCATTTCTGATACGCGCCGGTGTTTTCGCCCTCAAACTGCCAGCCGTCGTCTAATATAAACGTTTTAAAGCCCATACCGGCGGCGAGCTTCAGCTCTTTTTCAAGTAAATACTGCTCCGGCTCCTGGTGGAAATTGTACCACGACGAATAAAGCGGCAGCTCGGCGTAAAGCGGTATAGGTATCTGTCCGCCGGGCAAAAACGAGCGCATCCATTCTCCCGCCTCGTCTATCGCTTGGCAGTAATACACGCCGCGCCTGTCAACGTACAGAAGCACGTTTTCTTTTGACGATTCAACGGTGAAAATTATCTCGTCTCTCTGGTTTAGATCGTCTACGGAAACGGTCAGATTCGAGCGCATGACGGTGTCCGATAAAGCGACGGTAACGCGGTTTTTACCCTCCTGGTCAAAAGCGGAGAGCAGAGGAGACCCGCACTGATAAACCGATGTCGAGCAGTTCGGGAACCACCACTGTCTGAAGCTGTGGTCGCGCCCGCCGAGCGGCACCCACGTGGAAAAAACGCCTCTTAACTCCTCTGTCCATTTGTATTTTCCCTTGCCGGGGAGGTTGTATATTTCTATTCCGTTTTCATTTGATATAGGATCTATGCTTATGTTTTCTTTTTCATATAATATCATATTATCACCTTTTACTTTACTCCTTCAATCTGCCGGAAACATCCGGCAGACAGCTCCCTCTGAGAGGGAGCCGACCTGCCTTCCCCTTTGGGGGAAGGTGTCACGCAGTGACGGATGAGGCGTTGCCTCCCTCATCGAGGGAGGTGGCACGGCGAAGCCGTGACGGAAGTAGTTATTTTCTGAACCTGAACACAAAATCAAGTCTTCCGAGAGGGGCGACGTCGCCGTTGTCATAGAAGTCTTCTACCCTTACGTATTTTTTGATGCTGTCCGCGGCTTTGAAACAGACCGTGTCGCCGTCCGTCAGATCAGATACGGGCAGAATATATTTAACCGATTTATCCGACGTTTCACATTCAATATCCTTTACGGGCGTTCTTACGAAGTCTTTGTCAAGGCTGTAAAGTTTACCGCCGGATAAGACGAATTTTCCTTTTTCCGTGTCTGTGAAAACTACCATAAGATCACCGCCGCCTTTGACGATCTCATCGTTTGAATATACGGTAAATTCTATATTTTCGCCTGATTTTTCAACGTCGATACCCGTTATCGCGTTCCTGCCCGTGTCGTTTGTATAGTGCGTGCCGTAGCCGTCGTTGTCGCGGTGATTTGCTCCGTCCGTCGTTGACGGATAATATGCCGTCTCGCCGTCTTCATGCACCGGGATTTTTGCAAAACCCTTGTATTTTCTGACGTATGAGACGAGCAGCATGAAGTAATTGTCAAAATATCCGTCGCGCATCATTTCAATATCGCGGCTGTATTCGCAGTTGCAGCAGTCAACGAACATTATCGGGCGCTCGGGTATGCCCTGCCAGCGGCCGGCTATCCATTCGTTCCAGCCGGTTATGAGGACAACGGGCGGGTCTGTCTCGACCGCGCGGTCAAACTGCTCGCTGAAATTATATCCGTAATTCACGGCGCCCTCGCTCTTGTCGTTTTCGCCGTTGTGGAACGCTCTGCCTCTGTTCGTCGTCTCGCCGTAAAGCACGGAATCGCCGAATCTGATCTGCGGGTGCTGTGCGACGGAAACGTTTATGACCTCGTCCTCGCCGGCTTCGTTTTTAAAAACTCTCTGCGGACGTACGAAATCCATCCACGGCCAGCCGCCGACCTTGTCCGGCTCGTTCGGCCACTGGGATTTTTTGATATCGAAGAAATTCCGGCATTCCTCCGAGCATTCTTCTTCTATCGCTATTATAAGAGGTTTTTTGTCAAAGACGTACCACGTATCCGGGCAGAAATTCTGCTTGTATATCGCGTCGTAGATCATCTGTACGGTCTTGCCGGACTGAGTGTTCGTATAAAACATAACGCGGGGTATTTTAAAGCCCTGGTCGTGATATTCCTGAAGCACCGACATCACTTTTTTCGCGTTTTTTTCGTATATGACGGCGTTCGTAGTGTCAAAGAACAGAAAGTCTATATCAGCCTGCATAAGAAGCTTCATGTGCTTTCTTATGACCCACTCGTCGTCGGAGTAGTAATAGCCGTAAAACGGCTCGCCCCAGTGGTGCATCTGTCCAATATCGCCCCAGACTTCCGGGTGATAGCCCGCCTGCGGGTCGGCGGCGACTATTTTTGAAATGTCAAGCGGCGCGTGTCTTCCGTGCTCGCCGCACCACAAAAAGTAAAATATGCCTACAGATCTGTTTTTTCTCGGGTCGGGACATTCGTTTGTCGGCGTTTTTCTGCCAAGCGCGTCAATACCGTACAGCAGTCCGTTTGATAGATCTTTCATAATAAACCTCGCATATATTTTATTTGATTTTATATTATCATTTTTTTGCGCTGATTGCAATATATATAGGCGCGTATTTAATTTTTATTTACATATTGACATAATTCGGCGTTTGTGATATTATAATAAAGGTTAAAAAAGGAGGATCAGAACCATGAAAAAAACGTATAACGTTCCCGCGGAGCTTACGCCGATATCCATGTGGGGATATTTCGGATATTCGATCTTATTCAATATTCCCGTTGTCGGTTTTATATTTCTTATAATATTCGCCATCGGCGCAAAGAACGTAAACAAAAAAAATTTTGCAAGATCATATTTCTGCGGTATAATTCTCGCTCTTATCATAATCGGTATCGCCGCGCTTATATCGGGTGCGACCGGCGGATTTGCGGCGCTGGCAAGCTTTATCCAGCAGAATATTAAATGACAGTAACAAAACGCCGGTTTAAAGAACTGGTCTCAACGAGCGACACGGCAAAGACCGCGGCAAAAGAAGGCGCGCCGGAAGGCACGCTTGTCATTGCGGAATCTCAAAGCGGCGGGCGCGGCAGAGCGGGGCACACGTTTTACTCGCCGGAAGGCGGCGTGTATATGAGCCTTATACTGCGGCCGCGTTTTGCCGATTATACGCTTATAACGCCGGCAGCCGCGGTCGCCGTCTGCCGCGCGCTCGAAGGCCTCGGTTTTTTATGCGGCATAAAGTGGGTAAACGATATTTATAAAGACGGCAAAAAGGTCTGCGGCATACTGACCGAGTCGGATATAAATTCCGGCTGGGCGGTGCTCGGTATAGGCATAAACACGGTCTGCCCGGGAAAAGACGCGCCGGAAATCGCCGGCTGGCTGTACGACGGCAAAGCCGATAACGACGTGATAATCGACAGAGTTACAAATGGATTTATAAAAATTTATGAAAACCTGCCGGACAAGTCATTTATCGAATATTACAGAGAAAAAAACGTTTTAAAAGGCAGAAAACTGCTGATAAACGGCAAAGAATACGCGTATAAGTATATAGACGACGACTTTGCCCTCGTCGTATCAGACGGTGAAAAAGACGTAAAATTCATCTGCGGCGAGGTAAGCGTAAAACCTGTATAAAATGTTAAAAATAAGCGCGCGGGCGTAGGGGTTCCCCGTTGCGAACGTAGTGAGCAATGGGGGTTCACGGTATGGGGGGCACCCCGCGCGCGCGGCTAAAGCCGCAAATATTTGAATAAAACTGAATAATCCCGGCAAAAATCGTTATATGCAGGGATTTTTTATTTTGATATAATTTTTAATCTGAAAAACAGACTGTCAGCTTGTCCGCTCCGTTGTTCCATCTTTCGGCTTTTTCCACGGCATTCCAGTCGGATTTGGTGCCTTTGAAATTTATGCGTTCAAGCGACGAACATCCGAAAAAAGCCTCGCTTTCTATTCTCCAGAAATCTTCGGAAAGATCTATTTCTTTCAAGTTTTTACAGCCGTAAAACGCTTCGCCGTTTATATGCTTGACGCTGTCAGGTATGACGACGCTTTTTAAGTTTTCACATCCTTTGAAAAAGCCTGCTCCGATCTCATACGCTCCGTCCGGTATGATTATATACTCAAGTGACGTGCAGCCCCTGAAAACCTCGTCGGTAAACATACTGTCAACGCTTTCCGGCATCCTTACGTCCGTCAAGCTTGTGCAGTTTTGAAAAACGCGGTTGCCGAATTTTTTTACCGTGTCCGGAATCACTATACTTTTAAGCGACGTACAACCGGAAAAAGCCTCGTTTTCTATATATTCCGCGCCGGGAAGGATAATTACACTTTCAAGCTCTTTACAGTCCTTGAAGGTATTCACTCCGATACCGTTTAGGGTAGACGGTATAACGATGCTTCTTATGTGCGACTTCTGAAAACCGGTATTTGAAATATACTTAACCTGTTTGCCGTCGCACCGCTCCGGTACGACGATATCCATTTTGCTGCATTTTCCGAATCCTGTTATCGTATACGTATCCGCATCAAACGCAAGTCCTTCGCTCGGCACGTACTGAGACTCGGTTTCCGCTTCCGTCTCCGTCTCAGTTGTGACCGTTTCTGTTTCTGAAATCAGCTCCTGCGTCGTCTGCTCTGACGGAACGGACGTCATACACCCGTAAAACGCGGGCAGGCTGAGAAATGTGATAAGCAATAAAGCGACGATGTTCTTCATTTATAGCTCCCCCTTTGTCTTATATATAATAAGACTGAAAAAACGGCAAAATAGTTTCAAAAAAACTTTATTTTACCGTTTTTTCTTTAGTTTATATTATCTTCAGTTAGTCGTTCCGTCCCAGGTGCTGACGGTCGTGTCGAATTTTTCTTCTTCGGTGAACCAGTGCGTAGTGACGCATTTGGAATCCGTGTAGAATTTGACGGCGTCCTTGCCGAGCGTGTGCAGCGCGCCGAAGAACGATTTCTTGTGGCCGGAGAACGGGAATACGCCTACCGGTACGGGGATGCCGACGTTTACGCCGACCATGCCGCCGTGCGTGCGCTTTGCAAATTCTCTTGCAAAGTAGCCGTTCTGCGTGTAGATGACGGAGCCGTTTGCAAACGGGTTCATATTCATCATTCTCAAACCGTCTTCAAAGTTCTTGCAGCGTTTGATGCAGAGAACAGGACCGAATATCTCGTACGTGCCGACGTTCATATCCTCGGTAACGTGGTCGAGTATCGTGGGACCTAAATAGAAGCCGTTTTCAAAGCCGGGAACGGTCACGTTTCTGCCGTCGAGCACGAGCTGTGCGCCCTCTTCGATACCGGCGTTGATGCGCTCGATTATCTCGTTCTTATGTTTGAGCGAATATACGGGTCCGAGCTTCGTTTCCTTGTCGTATGCGGGACCGACTTTTATATTCTCTGCGAGCTTTTTGATCTCCGCAACGAGCTGATCCGCTATCGCCTCTTCGGCAACTACAACGGGCAGAGCCATGCAGCGTTCGCCCGCGCAGCCGTAAGCCGCGTTGACGATACCGGCGGCAACTCTGGTTAGCGGAGCGTCGCTCATGACGAGAGCGTGGTTCTTCGCCTCGCAGAGAGTCTGTACTCTCTTTCCGTATTTGGAGGCGCGCTCGTAAACGGAAAGACCCGTCTTCGTTGAGCCGACGAACGAAACGCCTTTTATACGGTCGTCCGCCATCATGCGCTCAACTTCGTCTCTGCCGCAGGTTATGACGTTCAGCACGCCCGCGGGAAGACCCGCCTGGCGGTAGATGTCCGCAAATTTAAGCGCGGTCATAGGCGTGGTGCTTGAAGCTTTCAGTACTATCGTGTTGCCGCACGCGATGCAGAGCGGGACCATCCAGCCCATGGGTATCATTGCCGGGAAGTTGCACGGCGCGATGCCTAAGAATACGCCTATGGATTCGCGGTAGAGGACCGTATCGTATCCGTTTGACGCGTCCATTAAGGATTCGCCCATTATAAGAGACGGCATTGAGATAGCGTGCTCGGTCGCCTCGCGGGCTTTCAGCACGTCGCCCTTCGCCTCTTCCCAGGCTTTGCCGTTTTCACGCGCAACGCTCATCGTCAGCTCGTCAAGATGTTCGTCTATGTACTGTTTTACTTTGTAAAGCACCTGTACGCGCTTCAGTACCGGAACGTTTCTCCAGCCCTCAAACGCCTCCGCGGCGGATTTGATGGCGAGATCTATCTCATCCGGCGTGCATTTCGGCGCTTCGGCTATTATCTCACCGGTGCTGGGGTTGTAAATTTTGTAATAGTCAGCAGTCTTGGACTGTACGTATTCGTTGTTAATAAATAAATTAAGCTTTTCCATATTTATCAATAAACTCCTTAAACGGTTTGTGATTCATTACGGCGTCAAGCGTAGCCGGATCAACGTTTTTCAAGATCTCGTCAAAGCTCCTGTGCGTGCTTGCGCTTATACCCTTTAAAAGCTCTCTTGAAGCCTGCTGGCTTTCCGCTCTGTGAAGGGGATATCCGCGTCCCGGAGGATCCAAAAACAGCTTTTCGAATATGTATTTTAAGTTTATGTCGCCCGCCCAGCCGAAGCCTTTGTTGAGCGCCAGAGAAATACAGTTGCCGCCGTTGATCTGCGAAAACAGCCACGCGTCAAGCGAATCCTGTATAAGACCGCAGAAAACGCCGGGGTACTGCATAGCGGACATAAGAAATCCCTGTCCGGTACCGCAGCCGCCAACGACGAAATCCGCCGCGCCGGTATTCAGCGCTATGCCCGCCATAAGGCCGGTCTGAATGTAGGTCAGAGCGCCGTCTTCCGCCGTGCAGCCTACGTTAAATATCTCGTTGCCGGTCTGCTCCAGCGCCGCGAGCACCAGGGGGTTTTTATCTCTTGAGGAAACTTCGTTAATAAGTGCTATTCTCATTTATTTGCTTCACTCCTTTTATATTATTTTGCTTTGCGCGAAATACATTTTATCGCCGCGGCGACTATGCCGTCCGCGGTAAGTCCGAAACGCTTCTGCAGATAGTCCTGCGTGCCGACCTCACCGAAAGATTCTCTTACGCCTACGCGCTGTACCGGTACGGGCGTACCTTCCGCAAGCGCCTCGCATACGGCGGAGCCTAAGCCGCCGGTGACGTTGTGATTTTCCGCTGTCACTATCGCGCCGCATTCCTTCGCCGCCGCTTCGACAGATTCAATATCAAGCGGTTTTATCGTGTGCATATCGAGAACTCTCGCCGAAATTCCTTGTCCCGCAAGTATATCCGCGGCTTTCAGCGCTTCGTATACCATAATGCCGCTTGCTATGATGCAGACGTCTTTTCCGTCCGCCAGCTTGTTCGCCTTGCCTATGACGAACTTCGTGTCGTCCGGATATATGCGCATCGTTTTTCTGCGCGACGTGCGCAGATAATGCACACCGTAGTTGTTCGCCATATACGAAACCGCCGCTTTATACATAGTCACGTCGGCAGGCTCTATTATGACCGCGCCGGGAACGAGCCGCATAAGCCCTATATCCTCAAACGGCATATGAGTGCCGCCGTTTGTCGCCGCGGTAACGCCGGGGTCCGCGCCTATTATCTTTACGTTAAGCTTCTGATAAGCGCAGGACAGGAATATCTGGTCAAACGCGCGTCTTGTCGCAAACACGCCGAAAGCGTGGAAGAAGGGAACAAGCCCCGTTTCGGACATACCGGCGCTCATGCCTATGGCGTGCGCCTCCATAATACCGCAGTTTACGGCGCGCTCCGGGAATTCCTTATAGAAAGGTTCCGTTCCT